>CALXQE010000089.1 GCA_944390495.1 uncultured Clostridia bacterium | reverse complement strand
TTAAGTTTTCTAAAGCCTCGCAGCTCTTATTACCTGCTCTTAAAAGCTTGTCTCAATTTTGACGACTTGACCATTATACACTACTATACCCCTTTTGTCAAGCACTTTTTTAATCTTTTTTCGACTTTTTTTACTTTTATTTTTTGTGCACTATATATTGTATCTTATAACTATATACAACACAATTTATACTTTCTTTGTTATTTGATATATATTTTATTCTTATATAATATAGTAGAAACCTAATTTAAAATTTAAACAGACGGCTGTACCGACATGCGATACAGCCTATTAACTATCTGTTATTATTTCCGTCAACAGCATCTTCAACGCCGTTTACTACGTCACCTGCTGCATCGCCTACACCATCTACCACATCACCTGCTGCATCACCTACATCACGTACAGCATTTCCCATATCATCTCCTACGTCTTTAACATCATCTCCTACACTTTCATTATTATTCCCGTTTTCTCCATTTACTTGTCCATCATTGGTATCACTTACATTACCACTGTCTTGAGTAGCCATAGGCGTAGGAGATGCACTCATATCATCATTCATACCACATGATGTAAGCATAGCCGCCGCAAGGATTGATAATAAGATAAGTTTAATTTCTTTCATAATATATAAACTGCCTTTCTGCCCACTTTATTATTTATTGTAAATACGCCATATCGTGGGCTGATAAGCCGTACTGCCGAACTTATTCGGCTGTCTTTATACAACGGTATTATTACCAATATTCACAATTTTATTACTGTTCATAAAAAATTCATAATTTTTTTGGAACAAAATCAATATGTACTCCGTCTAATATACTGCAAGCAGATAAATAAATACATAAAAAAAGGAGAAATTAAAATGAAAAAAAATCTAATTACACTTATGACAGTAACTGCATTACTTGCATCAAGCTCAGCAGTATTCGCAGACACAGCTATTGAGGATCCAACAGTTGATTCTCTTGATTATCTTCAGGAAACAGAAGTTCAGGGCGATATCATGCTTATATCAGAAGAAGCTGCTGCTCCTACAATAACATCAACATATTTTGCAAACACTGTTACAGTAACAAATATTACTGAAGGTCAAATTGAAACAAATACTGGTGCAGAAACAGAAAACGAAATGGAAAGTGTTATTAACTACAATGTAAATGATGACACACTTGTATATACTGCAAACGGTGAAAAGAAATCACTTAAGGACGTTGAAAAAGATGCTAACGTAACAGTATTTGCTAATTCATACGCTCCTGCTCCAATGATTTTCCCACCGCAGTACACAGCAAGCGTAATTATAATAAACGATGAAGAAACTGTAGGTTCAGTTGACGTTAATACATATAATGTAGTTGATGAAACTCTTGTAAACGTTTCTAACACACTTGCACTAAATATTTCTGAAGATACAGTTGTTGTTGATACAGATGATAAGGAAGTTTCAGCTGATGAACTTGATAACAAGGATCTAATGGTATTCTATACAGTATCAACAAGAAGTATTCCTGCACAGACAACTCCTGAAAAAGTAGTTGTTTTAGGTGAAAGTTCTATTCCTGAAATAACAGTTGATCCAGAAGCTACAGAAGCTCCTGTTGATTACACAGACGCTACATCAATCAAAGTTAATGATGTTGTAGTTGATAACGTATATGTAAAAGACGATACTCTAATGGTTCCGCTAAGAGCTATTGCAGAAGGTCTTGGTTTCACAGTTGAATGGAACGGTGACATTCAGGCAGTTACTCTTAACGGCGTATACAGCCTAAATATTGGTGAAAACAGCTATGTAAAGGGTAAGATGGTTCCAATCACACTTTCAGCTGCTCCTGAAATCAAAGATGATCTTACATACGTTCCTGTTGAATATTTCTCAGACGTAACAGAAGCTACACTTACAGTTGACGGTGATTCAATTGTTGTAGCTGCTGCTACTGTTGAAACAGCTGAAGATACTGTTCCAGCTACTGAATTAGTTCCTGCTGAGGATGCTGAATAATTTTGAATAAAAAAAAATACCAAAGACTTTGTCTTTGGTATTTTTTTAATTATTTTTAAGTATTTTCTTCATTTTTTTGATTTCTTGTTTTGTTGATATTTTAACTAAACTATCAAACATTTTTACACATTGTCCATCATAGTATTTTTCAAGAAGTTCATTTAATTCTTCATTGCAAGCTTCTTTTTTTGTAAGTATGGGTGTACATATAAACTTCCCCTCTCTTCTTGAAACGTATCCCTTTCTTATACACTTATTAATAACCGTATATGTAGTATTTCTATTCCATCCTGTTTCAAGATTAAGGATCTTTGCAACTTGTCCGGCAGCAATACTGCCTTCTCTCCATAATACTTCCATAACTTTTCTTTCAGATTCAAATAGTTTCATTACCATATCCTCCTATTTTTTAAGACGCATATATTTTGGAAAATGGTTTTTTAATACACCCGCTGATGATTTACCCCAACCAATAGGAAAACCATCAACCAACACACAACACCAGCCCTTTTTATCACATTCCAGTGTTTCACCCATTAAATATTTTTTTAGTTCATTACTTTTACAGGATAAATTAACGGTATTTTTAAAATCATTTTTACTAAGTGCTAAACAAAGAGCATGAGACGGAATAAATCTTCCCTTACGGCATAATCCTAAATGAAGTCCTGCACGTACAACCTTTATTTTATCAATATCAATACTTTCAGGTTTTAAATACAAGTTTTCACCGAACATACAAAATTCGCCTTTTAAATTTGTATTTAAAAATTCCTTTTCAAAATCACGATACAAGTTTTCACCGTCACACTTTTTTATTTTTCTTTTAGCTGTTTCACTCTCTGTCACATCGTTATTTTTAAAAACCGCAACAAAATGTCCTTCACCCTTTTGTTTATGCGGAAAAATACGTCTTGTATAGGACATATCAAATTCTGAATTTGACCACTCTGTTTTTCCGCTGTCAAGCATATCAAGATTTTGGGGCTTAACAAGTTCAAGATTATAATTTTGAAGAAGGTATGCACAAACCTGTTCATTTTCCTCAGGTGCAAATGTACATGTAGAATACAAAAGATAACCGCCGCCCTTTAGCATCTTTACGGCACTGTCTAAAATATTCTTTTGTCTTACCCCGCAGGAAACTGTATGTTCCACGCTCCATTCCTCCACAGCCTGAGGTTCTTTACGAAACATACCTTCACCGCTGCATGGTGCATCAACTATTATCTTATCAAAAAAATTCGGATATTTTTCTGCAAGACGCTGTGGTGTTTCATTTGTGACAACAGCATTTAAAATTCCCATTCTTTCAATATTTTCAGATAAAATATTTGCTCTATTCTTAACTATCTCATTTGCCACAAGAAGTCCGCCATTACCTATCATAGCCGCCGCTTGTGTAGACTTACCTCCCGGTGCAGCACACAAATCAAGTACAAAATCATCTTCATTTATATTAATTGCTGATACTGTTGACATTGCAGAGGGTTCTTGAAAGTAAAAAATACCTGCAATATGGTATGGGTGATTACCTGATACATTTTCACGATTAACGTAATATCCGTCACTGCACCAAGGAATTTTTTCACATTCTCCAAATTCAGACAGTACATATTTTTTTGCATTATCTTTTTTTCTGTTTATTCTTATACCTGCATAAACAGGATTTTCCTCCATAGCTTTTATAAAGTTGGTATACTCTTTCCCAAGCATATTTTTCATTCTAAGTTCAAACTTTTCAGGCAGCTTCATTTCAGACCTCCTTATTACTATACTAATAGTATAAATGAGGTATTGTAATAAGTCAATAAAATACTGTAAATAAAGCAGAATATTCAAGCATTTCGACTGTTGATTACAAAATGGTTTTGTGGTAAAATGTATAATGAGATAGAATGGAGTGAATTTAGATGAAAATAGCTATAATAGGACTTGGACTTATAGGCGGTTCAATCGCACGAAGACTTCGAGGATTTCATAACTGCACTATATCAGCCTATAACAGAACAGCGGAAACAATAATGCTTGCAAAGCATGACGGTGTTATAGATGAAGGAAGTACAGATCCCGGTGAAGTTATGGAAAATGCTGATCTTATTATTCTTTGCCTTTATCCGCAGCTTAATATAGATATGGTAAAAAATAATCTTTCTCATATTAAAAGCGGTGCTGTTATTACAGATGTATCAGGTGTAAAGAGTTTTATGATAGATGAAATGTCAAAAATACTTCCTGATGATATTGATTTTGTAGGTGCACATCCAATGGCAGGACGTGAAGTAGGAGGTTACCAAAGTTCTACCGATACACTTTTTAACAAAGCTTCATTTCTTATTACACCTATGAAAAATAATAAGCCTGAAAGTGTAGCACTGGTACGTGAACTTGCAGAATATATCGGCTGTAAACACGTAGTTACAACTACTCCTGAAGAACACGATGCAATAATTGCATATACAAGTCAGCTTATGCACGTTGTTGCAGTTGCACTATGTGATAATCCAATGATTGAGCGTTCAACATTTTTCAGTGCCGGTTCACTTCGTGACTGTACACGAGTTGCAGTTATAAATGAAAAGATGTGGAGTGAATTGTTTGTTGCAAATAAAGAGCAGCTTGTAAACAGAATACATGAAATGCAGGACAGTCTTGGTAAAATAGCTGATGCTGTTGAGAAAAGTGACAGAAATAAACTTGAAGAAATAATGAAACACGCAACAAGCCAAAAAATGAAATGGCTTATGGAATAGGAGGATAATATGACAAGAAACGAACAAGAAACAAAAGGACTTACTCTTTTGGGTAATAAAAAGACTGTTTATAATGATACTTACAGTCCTCAGGTTCTTGAAACATTTATAAATAAACATCCTGATAACGACTATATGGTAACATTTGAATGTCCGGAGTTTACATCACTTTGCCCTATTACAGGTCAGCCGGATTTTGCACATATAAAAATTAATTATATTCCAAATGAGAAGATGGTTGAATCAAAGTCACTGAAACTATATTTGTTCAGTTTCAGAAATCAAGGCGACTTCCATGAAGATTGTATAAACATTATAATGAAAGACCTTGTTAAACTTATGGAACCAAAATATCTTGAGGTTAAAGGTATATTTACACCTCGAGGCGGAATATCTATTTACCCATTTGCAAACTACGGTCAAAAGGGTACAAAATATGAAAAACTTGCAGAAGAAAGACTTTTTACAAGTCTTGATATTAAATAAGGAGATTAGAAAAATGGATAAAAAAGCACTTGTAGTTTTGTCCGGCGGACAGGACAGTACAACATGTCTATTTTGGGCAATAGACAAATTCGGTAAAGAAAATGTATCAGCAATAGGTTTTGACTACGGTCAGCGTCATAAGAAAGAACTTGAACTTGCAGATAAAATCTGTAAAGACACAGGTATCGAATATGAGATTATTCCTACACCTATTATAAACCAGCTTTCAGCTAATTCACTTACAAGGGAGGACATTCCCGTTGAGGAAATAAAACCGGAAGGTGCTCCGCCAAATACTTTCGTTGAAGGAAGAAACCACTTATTTTTAAGTTATGCAGCGATTTATGCAAAAACTCACGATATAACGGATATTGTAACAGGGGTATGTGAAACAGACTTTTCAGGTTACCCTGATTGCCGTGATATTTTTGTAAAATCACTTAATGTAACTCTTAATCTTGCTATGGACTATAACTTTGTAATCCATACACCACTTATGTGGATTAATAAAGCCGAGACTTGGAAAATGGCAGATGATTTGGGTGTACTTGACATTATAAAAAATGAAACTCTTACATGCTATAACGGTGTAGTAGGTGACGGCTGCGGTCATTGTCCGTCATGTACATTAAGACGTAGGGGATATGAAGAATTTTTGGAGATGAAAAAATGTACGAAGTAAAGAAAAGATTTGAAATAAGTGCGGCACACAAGCTTTGTCTTGACTATGAATCTAAATGTACAAATCTGCACGGACATAACTGGATAATTGATGTATATTTGAGAAGTAAAACTCTTGACAAAAACGGTATGGTAATGGATTTTACTCACATTAAACACAAGATACAGGATAAATTTGACCATAAAGTTATAAACGAAGTAGTGCCGTTTAATCCAACAGCCGAAAATCTTGCAAAGTATATATGTGATGAACTTGCACCATACTGTTACAGAGTAGATGTACAGGAGAGTCTTGACAACATTGCAAGTTATATTGTAGATGAAATTGAAGTGAAACTTCTTTAAAAAGGAGAAAATATGAAAATAATAGAAATATTTGACAGTATTGACGGCGAAGGAATACGCACCGGTCAGCCTGCTACATTTATTCGACTTGCAGGATGTAATTTAAGATGCAGTTACTGTGATACAGTTTATTCATTATTCGGTGAGGATACTCCATGTGAATACACAGAGATGACTATTGAAGAAGTTATTTCAAAAGTCAATATGAATTATAAACGTATAACACTTACGGGCGGTGAACCACTTGTTCATAAAGAAAGTATTCCCCTTGTCAGAAAACTTCTTGATCTTGGCTGTGAAGTAAATATTGAAACTAACGGTGCAGTTGATATAAAAGAATTTACAGATAATTTAGGCAGCCGTGACAATATGTTTTTTACTATCGACTATAAACTACCGTCAAGCGGTATGACTGATAAAATGATATGGGATAATTTTTTAAACTTAAATCAATCCGATGTCATAAAGTTTGTAGTAGGTTCTGATGAGGATATACAGCTTACTATTGGAATAGTTGAAAGACTTAAAAAACATTATTCTACTATGCCTCATATATTTATAGGTGCAGTTTACGGTATGTACGATATGCAGAAACTTGTTGAAATAATTTTAAAAGAACCTGTATTATCAGATGCACGTTTTCAAATACAGCTGCACAAAATTATTTGGGACCCTGACATGAAAGGAGTTTAAATTGAAAAAGGAATTTAATCACGAAAAAATAAAAGAAGCTATTCGTACTATTATTACAGAACTTGGTGATGACCCTGACAGAGAAGGACTTAAAGATACTCCTGACAGAGTTGCAAGAATGTACGATGAAGTTTTTGAGGGAATGCGTTATACAAATGACGAAATTGCCGAAATGTTCAATAAATGTTTTGAAGTTTCAAATAATGACCTTGTCATTGTAAAAGATATTGAAGTATTTAGCTACTGTGAACATCATCTTGCACTTATGTATAATATGAAATGTCACGTTGGGTATATTCCAAACGGTAAAGTTATAGGACTTTCAAAAATTGCTCGAATTTGCGATATGGTTGCAAAAAGACTTCAACTACAAGAAAGAATATGTGCTGATATTGCATACATTATTGAAAAGGTTTGTCAAACATCTGATGTTATAGTTGTGGTTGAAGGTGAGCATAGCTGCATGACTGCAAGAGGAATAAAATCACGCGGTGCAAAAACAAGAACAAGTGCAATAAGAGGTTTGTTTGATACTGACCACGAGCTTAGAAATGAATTTTATAATCTAATTAAAGATTAAAATATATATTACGAGTATATAATTTTATCAAATTACTATGTGAATTAGAGTTTATATTATCATAATAATATGGAAATAAAAGAAATCAAAAAGAATAAAAAACAATTCCTTTCATTATTGCTCTTAGCAGATGAGCAGGAAGATATGATAGATAAATATATCGATAGAGGCACAATGTATGTGTTAGACGATAACGGAATTAAATGCGAATGTATAATAACGAAAGAGGATAAAGGCATAATTGAGATTAAAAATATCGCAACCAAACCGGAATATCAAGGGAAAGGCTATGGTAAGGCTTTAATTGATTTCATTGTCACAAAATATAAATCGAAATATTCTATATTGCAGGTTGGTACAGGAGATAGTCCATTAACTATTCCATTTTATGAAAAATGTGGATTTATTCGTTCTCATATCATCAAAAATTTTTTTACAGACAATTATGATCACCCAATATATGAATGTGGTATTCAGCTTGTAGACATGGTTTATTTGCAAAGGAAACTATAAATTATGAATTTGACGGAGATTAGATATGCTTGAAAAGATGGCTGATTTTTTTGAAAATAGATTAGACGGATAC
>CALXQE010000088.1 GCA_944390495.1 uncultured Clostridia bacterium | reverse complement strand
ACCATTACAGGTTAAACAATCTGTTACCGGCTATGGACGTGCTGACAAAAAACAAATACAGACTATGGCAAAAATGCTTTTAGGGCTTAATGCAATTCCAAAACCAGATGATGCCGCTGACGCTCTTGCTATAGCAATTTGTCATGCGCATTCAAATAAAATAAATAATATGTTTGGTATTAACACCGTCAAGTAGTTGAATAAACCACAAAAAAACACAATATATAGTATTCCTGTAACATATCTGTAATATTGATGAAATTTTTGTGAAATATAGATATTTTGTTTATTAGACACTAAAACTACAGCAGTTACAATTCAAAAAATAGTAAATTTATACTATAGTATTTAATGAATTTAAAAAAATAATTAAAAAACTTTAGTTATCTTAATAATTTTGTAACAAATTGCAAATTGACATATTTGTAATAATATTGTATTATATATTCACGAGGTAAAAAATATGTACTATTATATAAAAGGTATTTATGCACAAAAAGGAGATAATTATATTGTAGTTGATGCCGGTGGCATAGGGTATATGATTTATACATCTTCCGAAAGTTTATCCAAAGTCGGAGAAATCGGCAGCAATATTACAGTATATACATATCTATATGTCCGTGAAGGTGTTATGGATATATACGGATTTTTAACAATCGAAGAAAAAAATATGTTTCTGAATCTTATCGGTGTGTCAGGTGTAGGTCCAAAAGCGGCATTGTCGATATTATCAGTGACAACACCGGCATCTTTTGCAGTTGCAGTTATTACGAAAGATGTAAAAACTATCACAAAGGCACAAGGCGTAGGACCGAAAGCCGCACAAAGAATTATTCTTGAGTTAACAGATAAGATGAATAACAGCGACTTATGCATTCCTGAGGATACAGAGGTTACAGAAATGCTGTCAGATAATAAAAGTGAAGCAATAAGTGCACTTATGGTTTTAGGATACAGTAGCATGGATGCTCATTCTGCAGTAAAAAATATTGACAACAGTCTTGATGTTGAAGAAATAATAAAAAAAGCACTGCTAAAACTTATGAAATAGTAGGAGGTAAATTTTTTTGTTTGATGAAGATGAGAGATTTGTAACAGGTGGTTTCATAGGCGAAGATGAAGAAATCGAATACGGATTAAGACCGAGAACCCTTGATGATTACATTGGTCAGGAAAAAGTAAAAAACAACCTAAAAATATATATGCAGGCAGCACTTGACAGACGTGAAGCACTTGACCATGTCTTGCTTTATGGACCTCCCGGATTAGGTAAAACTACGCTTGCCGGTATCATTGCAAATGAATTAGGTGTTAATATACGAATCACATCCGGACCTGCCATTGAAAAAGCAGGAGATCTTGCAGCTATACTTACTAATTTATCTGAACATGATATTTTATTCATAGATGAAATTCACCGTATGTCAAGAACAGTAGAAGAGATTTTATATCCGGCAATGGAGGATTATGCTCTTGATATTATAATTGGTAAAGGGCCTTCCGCAAAATCAATTCGAATTGATTTACCAAAGTTTACTCTTATCGGTGCCACAACAAGGGCTGGACTTTTAACAGCACCGTTACGTGACAGATTTGGAGTTATAAGTAGGCTTGAACTTTACGGAATCGAAGAACTAAAGGAAATAGTTAAGAGAAGTGCTGGAATTCTTGATGTAGAGATTGATGATGAAGGTGCCGCTGAGATAGCTTCTCGTTCAAGAGGCACACCAAGAATTGCAAACCGATTTTTAAAAAGAGTACGTGATTTTGCACAGGTGAAATATGACAGTAAAATTACGTATAAGGTTGCATCAGAAGCACTTAAAAGTATGGAAGTAGACGAATTGGGGCTTGATGTAATAGACAGTCGAATGATAAGAACCATGATAGAAAATTTCGGCGGCGGACCGGTAGGGTTGGATACACTGGCCGCAACAATAGATGAAGATGCCAATACAATACAAGATGTGTATGAACCATACCTTTTACAGATTGGCTTTATTTCAAGGACACCACGAGGAAGAATAGCAACAAAATTGGCTTATGACCATTTTGAAATACCATATTTAGAAAATTAAAGGAGTTGATGTGCAAAATGAGAAAAATAGGCGTATCGCTTATTGCAGTGATAATGACATTGTTTTGCAGTATATCGGCGGCTATGGCAATGAATGTGCCGATGCTGCTTGAATATGACGGAGGAACACATGAATACAACGGAGAAGTTTATGCACTTGTTGTAAACAACCAAGTGCTTGATCCACCACTTTCACCAATTATTTTTAATGATAGGGCTCTTGTACCTGTCAGAGAAATTTTTGAAGAAGTGGGAGCAACTGTTAATTATATCAACGATACACAAACTATCGAAGTTTTTTATGAAGATTCATATATCAGAATGAAAATAAACGATAATGTTGCATATATTAACGGTGAGAAAACGAACATTCCTGATAATGTAGTTCCAAAGCTTATAGCAAAGGTAGGCGGAGAAACAAAAACAATGGTTCCTGTTAGATTTATAAGTGAAACAATAGGTTTAGACGTTGAATTTGATTCTACAGATGGGGCAATATTAATTGACAGCGATGGTTATAACTTATCAGAAGAAAATCAGGATATGAATGGAATTATTTCAGCAACGGATGCACCGATACAGGAGCCGGTAGTTAATACACCGACTGAAACGGTTCCTGTTACACCAGTTATTAATGGTGTAACCTATACTGCTACAGGCGAAAACAGCATAGAAGTCACAATTTCAGCAGATAATGATATATCTGATTTTTCTGATTTTACATTAAATTCACCTCAAAGAGTTGTTATTGATATACCTAACGCAAAACTTGGTAATGTAAGCGATACGATAAATGTAAACACTGCCGGTATAACAACTATACGTCTTGGAGTTACAGAAGAAAGAGCAAGGGTAGTAATTGACGTTGAAAATCTTAAAGGATATGAAATCCAAAAGATAACATCAAATGAAATAAAGGTAATTGTAAATACAGAAAAAATTCTGACTCCTACACCTGCACCGGTTGTAACACAAAAACCAACCGTAACACCATCTAACCCATCAAATACAGTATCAGATAGTAATAAATTGATTGTATTAGATGCGGGTCACGGTGGAACAGATCCTGGTGCGATAGGATACCTTAACGGAAATGAAGTTCTTGAAAAGAATCTTACACTTGAAATAACTTACAAAGTAAAAGAAATTCTTGAAATTGCAGGTTATACTGTTTCTATGACTAGAACCGGAGATACATTGCCTTCTCTTGTAGAGCGTCCTACACAGGCTAATGAAGAAAATGCAGCAGTATTTGTAAGCATACATATTAATTCTGTTGATAATGCACCATCAGCAAATGGTACTGAAGTGTTCTATGCAGAATCAAATAACGGAAGCGAATACGGAACGACAAGTGAAAAACTTGCAACAAACATTCTAAATAGAATGCTATATTATATGGGTTCTACTAACAGAGGTGTAAAAACAGCTGAACATGCGGTCACAAAAAGATGTGAAATGCCGGCAGCATTGGCTGAGGTAGGGTTTATTACAAATCCGACAGAGGTGTACAATATGACAACAGACGAATATCAGCAAAAGGCGGCACAAGGTATTGCCGAAGGTATTATGATTACTTTAAAGGATGTCACTGTACCGGCTAATTAATTTAATAAGGTTGTTGTAAACTATTGCAACGGCCTTATTTTTTTGGTATAATATAATTTAAATGACGAAAAAAGAGGTAATTAAGTTGAAAAGAACAGATTTTTATTATGAATTGCCTGAAGAACTGATAGCACAAGAACCGCTAAAAGACAGAAGTTCTTCAAGACTTATGATACTTGATAAAAAAACAGGTAAAGTGGAGCACAAACATTTTTATGATATAGTTGATGAATTAAATGAGGGCGATGCTCTAATATTAAATGATACAAAGGTATTACCGGCACGTTTGTATGGACAAAAGGAAAATACCGGAGGAGCAATAGAGTTTCTTCTTTTGCACAAACACACATTGGATACATGGGAAGTTATACTAAAACCAGGCAGAAAAGCTAAACCGGGTGCAAGATTTGTATTTGGTAATGGTGAACTGAAGGCAGAAATTCTTGACGTCATAAACGACGGAAACAGACTTGTTAGATTTGAATATGACGGTGTATTTGAAGAAGTACTCGATAAACTTGGAGAAATGCCATTGCCTCATTATATTACACATAAACTTGAAGATAAGGATAGGTATCAGACTGTATATGCCAAAAATCCGGGAAGTGCTGCCGCACCTACCGCAGGGCTTCATTTTACACCTGATCTGTTAGAGAAAATAAAAGCAAAGGGTGTTAATATAGGATATGTAACTTTACATGTTGGGCTTGGCACATTCAGACCAGTAAAAGCTGACGATATATTAGAACACAAGATGCACTCGGAATTTTATATTCTTCCAGAGGAAACAGCACAACTTGTAAATGAAACAAAGAAAAATAACAAACGTGTAATATCTGTCGGAACTACGGCAACAAGAGTGCTTGAAACGGTGGGAATGGACGGTGGAGAGCTTTGTACAAAAACCGGCTGGACAGATATATTTATATATCCCGGCAAGGAATTTCATGTAATCGACGCTCTTATTACAAATTTTCACCTCCCTGAATCAACGCTTATAATGCTTGTAAGTGCACTTGCGGGTCGTGAAAACGTTTTAAGAGCATATAACGAAGCGGTAAAGGAAAAATATAGATTTTTTTCCTTTGGTGATGCAATGTTTATACGATAAAGGAGTAAATAATGTTTAAAATTCTTCATACAGACGGAAAAGCAAGACGTGGTGAGTTTCATACTGTACACGGTGTAGTACAGACACCGGTCTTTCAAAATGTAGGAACTCTTGCTGCAATTAAAGGTGCGGTAAGTACGATGGATTTAAAAGAAGTAGGATGTCAGGTAGAGCTTTCAAATACTTATCATCTTCATCTTCGTCCCGGTGACAAAGTAATAAAGCAACTGGGAGGACTTCACAAATTTATGAACTGGGACAGACCGATTCTTACTGACAGCGGTGGTTTTCAGGTGTTTTCTCTTGCCGGTTTGCGTAAAATAACAGAAGAAGGCGTGAATTTTAACTCACATATAGACGGACGTAAAATATTTATGGGACCGGAAGAAAGTATGCAGATACAGTCAAATCTTGCATCAACTATTGCAATGGCCTTTGATGAGTGTATAGAAAATCCAGCACCATACGACTATGTAAAAAATTCATGTGACAGAACGTATCGTTGGCTTGTACGTTGTAAAAATGAGATGGACAGACTAAATTCCCTTGATGATACTATAAATAAAAATCAGCTTCTGTTTGGAATAAATCAAGGTGGAATATTTGACGATTTAAGAGTAGAGCATATGAAAAAAATTGCTACTCTTGACTTGCCGGGCTATGCCATAGGTGGTTTAGCTGTAGGCGAAAGTCATAGTGAAATGTATCATATTCTTGATGTTGTTTTGCCACACGCACCGGAAGATAGACCAAGATATTTAATGGGAGTTGGTACTCCGTCGAATATAATTGAATCAGTAGCCAGAGGAGTGGATTTCTTTGACTGTGTAATTGCATCAAGAAATGCACGTCATGCTTTCATTTTCACAAGAAATGGTACAATGAATCTTATGAATCAGAAATACGAGACAGATACAAGACCTATTGATGAAGAATGTGGTTGTCCTGCGTGTCGTCACTACTCAAGGGCATACATTAGACATTTGTTTAAAGCAAGGGAAATGCTTGCAATGCGTTTGTGTGTACTGCATAATTTATATTTCTACAATGAGCTTATGGAAAGAATTAGAAAAGCAATAGAAGAGGACAGATTTGAGAAGTTCAGAGCAGATAACGTTGAAAAACTTGCTAAAAGACTGTAAGTAGTGCAAAAACTATAATTTAAAGATAAATATATATTGCTTTTTTGTGAAAATTTTGTTATAATGAACATAATATGAATAATTCCTAAGGAGGATAAAGTGATGAAAGCTAAGTACAAAAGAGTACTTCTAAAAATAAGCGGTGAAGCTCTTGCAGGAAAAAATGGCTTCGGACTTGATGAACATACTATTGCACATATAAGTGAAAATATTAAAAAAATAGTAGATATGGGAGTTCAGGTTTCTATTGTTGTCGGCGGCGGTAATATTTGGCGTGGCAGAAGCAGCGAAAATATGGACAGAACGAGGGCTGATCACATGGGAATGCTTGCAACAGCTATTAATTCCCTTGCTCTTTGCAGTGCACTTGAAAGTTATAATGTGCCAACAAGAGTACAGACTGCTATCGAAATGAGACAAGTAGCTGAACCTTATATAAGAGGAAAGGCTGAAAGACATCTTGAGAAGGGAAGAGTTGTCATCTTTGGTTGCGGAACTGGTAATCCGTTTATGTCAACTGATACAGCTGCAGCACTAAGAGCTGTTGAAATGGAAGTAGAGGTAATACTACTGGCAAAGAAAGTTGACGCTGTATATGACAGTGATCCTAATATTAACCCTGATGCTAAAAAGTATGATGTACTATCTTTTAGTGACATTCTATCTAAGAATTTAGGTGTTATGGATTCAACGGCTGCATCTATGTGTCGTGATAATAATATGCCGATACTTGTATTTGGACTTAACGATCCTGAAAATATAGTCAGAGCGGTTAAGGGTGAAAAAATCGGAACATTAGTAAATAATAACGGAAAACTTTAAGTCAAGGAGGAATTTAAAATGGGTAAGTATCCAGAAATCGAAGAAAAAATGGAAAAAAGAATAAATGGTTATGCCAGTGAGCTTAAAACAATACGTGCGGGACGTGCAAATGCGTCTGTACTTGATAAAGTAGCAATAGACTACTATGGAACTATGACTCCTATTCAGCAGGTGGGTTCAATATCTTCGCCTGAACCAAGAATGCTTGTAATACAACCTTGGGATGCAAGTGTACTAAAGGAAATTGAAAAGGCTATTAATGCATCTGACATAGGTATTGCACCTCAAAATGACGGTAAAGTTATAAGACTAAACTTTCCGCCGCTTACAGAAGAAAGAAGAAAAGAGCTTGTAAAAACTGTTAAGAAGTACACAGAGGAAGCAAAGGTTCAAATAAGAAATGCAAGACGTGATGCACTTGAAAAATTTAAGGTGCAGAAGAAAGACGGAGAAATGACTGAGGACGATTTAAAGGCTGCTGAAAAGGATATTCAAAACCTTACAGATAAATACATCAAGGAAATTGATAGCATCTGTGCAGCAAAAGAAAAGGAAATATTAGAAGTTTAATAAAAATATTAAAATGCACATAAAAACCGGCAGGCGGTGTCTGCCGGCATTGTGCTATTTGAGAGGTATATTATGTTTTTTTCTAAAAAGAAAATTCATGAAATAGATATGTCTAATCTTCCTAAACATATTGGAATAATTATGGACGGAAACGGAAGATGGGCAAAAAAGAGGGGAATGCCGAGAAGTGCCGGTCACAGTGCCGGAGCTGACTCCTTGAAAAAAATTATTACAGAAGCTAACAATCTTGGAATTGGATATATAACAGTATATGCTTTTTCTACTGAGAATTGGAAAAGACCAAAAGAAGAGGTAGATTATTTAATGAATTTACTTCTTAATTATCTTAGAAACGCTGAAAAAACGCTTTCCGGAGAAAATGTTGTAATACGTGCTATTGGTTCAAGAAAAGGTCTGTCTGATGAAATATGTAAACAGATTGATAAAACAGAGAAGTTTACAGAAAATAATACAGGCATAGTTATGAATATAGCATTAAATTACGGCGGACGTGAAGAAATTGTACATGCAACCAAAGAAATAGCAACGATTGTGAAAAATGGCGAAATGGATATTAAAGATATTGATGATAAAGTATTTGATTCACATCTTTATACAGCAAATCAACCCGACGTAGATTTACTTATAAGAACAAGCGGTGAACAAAGATTATCTAATTTTATGCTGTGGCAGGTAAGCTATGCTGAAATGTGGTTTACTGATAAGCTTTGGCCTGATTTCAAACCACGTGATTTACATCAGGCAATTATAGACTTCCAAAACAGAGGAAGAAGATTTGGAGGGGTGTAATTTATGAAAATAAGAGTTATAACATCTGTTATTGCACTTGCAGTATTTATTGCTGTACTTCTTGCACCTCCCATTGTATTTACAATAGCACTGGCTGGTGTAATTCTTGTGATGCTTTATGAATGTTATAGTGCTACAAAGACAAATACCGCAATGAAAACAGTAGGATTTATTTCTGGAATTTTGCTGATGACAGCCGTTTATAGTGTTCAAACTGAGATTTGGGGCGTGAAATCTCTTCTTGCAAGTATAATGGCAATCATAATGCTATTTATGATTTTAATAATAATTGAGCACGGAAAAAGAAGCTACAAAGGAATAATGGCAACAGGTTTTTTGACATTTTACATTGTACTCGCTACCGGATGTATATGGCTTATGAAAGAAAGATTTGGAATTCCCGGTATGCTCTTGATTTTTATATGTGCATGGGGAACAGATACTTTTGCATATTTGACAGGTAAAGCTTTCGGAAAACATAAACTAATACCACATGTAAGTCCGAATAAAACAGTAGAGGGATCGATAGGTGGTGTAATAGGTGCTGTCTTGCTTTGTGTTCTATATTTAGCTATTACAAGTAATTTAATGAGCATTCAAATATTAACAGGTAATATTTATATACAAGGCATTATTATAGGTTTGATAGGCAGCGTATTTTCACAATTAGGTGACCTTACAGCTTCTTCCATTAAGCGTGACACAGGAATTAAAGATTTTGGCTGGATTTTCCCTGGACATGGAGGCTTTATGGATAGATTTGACAGTGTAATTTTTATTTCACCGTTTTTATTTGGTATTCTAACTTTAATGACTCATTTATTTTAATGGAGATATAAAAAATGGATTTTGAACATAAAATATCAGTATTGGGATCAACAGGTTCAATCGGTACTCAGACACTTGAAATTGCACGTGAATATAAAGGTATACAAATTAAAGCAATGACAGCATATTCAAATGCTGACTTGCTTGAAAAACAGGCAAGAGAATTTTTACCTAAAGTTGTATCCCTTACTGACGAAAGTGCAGCTAAAGATTTGAAGATAAGACTTGCTGACACAAACATAAAAGTTTCATCAGGTAAAGAGGGTCTTGTTGAGGCTGCTGTAATTGATGATGCAAAAACAGTGGTTACAGCGGTTGTTGGTATATCAGGCTTAGAACCTACAATAGCTGCAATAAAAGCAAAAAAGAACATTGCTCTTGCAAATAAAGAAACGCTTGTAACAGGTGGTCATATAGTGACTGCCTTAGCAGATGAATATGGAGTAAATATACTTCCGGTTGACAGTGAACACAGTGCTATTTTTCAATCACTTCAAGGATGCAAAGATACAAATGAAATTAAGAGAATTATACTGACAGCCTCAGGAGGACCTTTCTTTGGGAAAACACGTAAAGAACTTAAAAACGTTACACCAAGTGATGCTCTAAAACATCCTAACTGGAATATGGGTGCTAAAGTTACGATAGATTCATCAACCTTGGTAAATAAAGGTCTTGAGGTGATGGAAGCAAAATGGTTGTTTGGGTGCGACAATATAAAAGTGCTCGTTCATAGACAAAGTGTTGTACATTCAATGGTTGAATTTGTAGATAACGGAGTTATTGCACAGTTAGGAGCACCTGATATGCGTTTGCCAATACAGTACGCACTTACCTATCCAAACAGACTTCCTATGAAAAATAATGAACTTGATTTTATAAAATACGGAAGCTTAACTTTTGATGAACCTGATACAGATACTTTTTATGCTTTATCGCTTGCTTTTGATGCAATGAAGTGTGGTGGCATAAAACCCACCGTATTTAACAGTGCTGATGAAGCAGCAGTTGAAATGTTTTTAAAAGGAAAGCTATCATATCTAGGTATCTCAGAAGCTATCGGAAAAGCACTTGATAAAATAGAAAACATAGAAAATCCTACCGTTGAACAAATTTTTGAGGCGGATAGAGCTTCACGTGAAATTGTATATGGAATGTAGAAGGAGAGCTTAATTTGATTACTGCGATAGTATCAATAGTGATGTTTCTTGTAATGGTATCATTACATGAATTCGGTCACTTTATAGTTGCAAAAATTTTAAATTTTAAAGTAGACGAATTTGCGGTTGGTATGGGACCGTTAATATTTAAAAGACAAAAGGGTGAAACACAGTATTCTATCAGAGCATTGCCACTGGGGGGATACTGTAAATTTGAAGGTGAAGATGACAATAGTGATGATCCAAGAGCCTTTACAAACCAGAAACCATGGAAAAGACTGCTTGTTTTAATTGCAGGTGGTGTATTTAACATTATTTTAGGTTTTATGTTGTTTTTGGTAATTGTTCCGGCTATTTCGCCTGTAAGTACTAATGTAGTTGACCGTGTTGTTGAGCATAGCTATATCGAACAGGCAGGTATACTACCCGGGGATGAGATTATTGAGCTTAACGGAAAGGGTATTGATACCTATAACGACATAAACCTATATAAATCGACTTTAAGCAGTGATAAAGACTCTGTGGTAGTTATAAAACGAGATGGAGAAAAACTTGAGTTTTCGTTTAGACCAACAGAGCAACTTGTTACTACAACTTATACCGAAGATGGTGTAAAGGTTGACAATACAATAAACGGATATACAACAGGCAGTTTTGTGGAATATTCAGAAGATATGCCAAAAGATGAATCACTTGTTGGTGAAACTGAAACTGTTAAGCAATATATAATTGGTTTTTATCCAATGCAAAAGGATATAAACTTTTTCAATGTATGGGGTGAAGCTGTAAATCAGACAAAGTTTGTTGTTAAACTTGTATATCAGTCACTATGGCAGATTATAACTGGGGAAATAGGTGTTGAACAAATGTCCGGTCCTGTTGAAATAGTAAATGAGGTAAATACTGCTGTTAATTCGGGTAAATACAGCTGGCTTTCGGTGCTTAATCTTGTGGCATTATTGACAATTAATCTTGGTATATTTAACCTTTTACCTTTACCAGCTCTTGACGGTGGAAGAATACTTTTTGTACTTGTGGAGTTGGTAAGAAGAAAACCGATACCACCAGAAAAAGAAGGAATTGTACATGGAGTAGGATTTTTACTGTTAATTTTGTTTGCAATTTTTGTGTCATATCATGATATTATTCGATTGATAAGTTAGTGAGGAAAAGTTATGGGAAGAAATAAAAGAGTTGTCAATATAGGCGGTGTTAAAATCGGAGGAAATAATCCGGTGGCAATACAGTCTATGTGTAATACTGATACAAGAAACATTCAGAAAACTGTAAATCAGATACTGGAACTTGAAAACGCCGGATGTGAAATAATTCGTGTTGCTGTGCCTGATATGGAAGCGGCAACTGCGGTTAAGGAGATAAAGAAACAAATACACATACCGCTTGTGGTGGATATACATTTTGATTACAGATTGGCACTTGAATGTATGAAAAACGGTGCTGATAAAGTTAGGATTAATCCCGGAAATATTGGTGATCATGACAGAGTCAAACAGGTTGTCCAAATGGCAAAAGAAAGGCACATTCCTATAAGAATTGGCGTAAACGGCGGTTCTCTTGAAAGGAATTTACTTCAAAAATACGGCGGTGTGACAGCAGATGCACTCGTTGAAAGTGCTATGGGACATGTAGAAATTCTTGATAAACTTAACTTCCGTGATATTGTTGTTTCGATAAAGGTATCTGATGTTCCTAAAATGCTTGCAGCATATAGAAAATTTAACGAAATATCAGATATACCTCTTCATATTGGTGTTACTGAATCAGGCACTGTTAAAAGCGGCACTATAAAATCTGCAGTGGGTATTGGTGCACTTTTAGCTGAAGGTATAGGAGATACCATGCGTGTATCGCTAACTGCAAATCCTGTGGAAGAAATATATACTGCATACGATATACAAAAGGTACTTGGAATGAGAGAAAAAGGTGCTGAGATTATTTCATGTCCGACTTGCGGAAGAACAAAGATCAATCTTATTCCAATTGCAAACGAAGTAGAAAGAAGAACTGCAAATATAAAAAAACCTATTAAAATTGCCGTTATGGGATGTGCTGTAAATGGGCCGGGAGAAGCTCGTGAAGCAGATATAGGAATTGCAGGCGGAAACGGTGAAGGGTTGATTTTTAAAAAAGGAGAAATAGTGCGAAAAGTTGCTGAGGACAGAATAATAGATGAACTGATGGCAGAAATTAATAAAATGCTGTAAAGGAGAAGTAATGTGAAAAAATATCTTGTTATAAATGGAGTTAATCTAAATATGCTTGGTATTCGTGAACCTGGTATATATGGTAACAGTACACTTGAAGATCTTGAAAATAACATAAGAAAAAAAGCATTAGAATTAGGTGTTGAGGTAGATTTTTTTCAGAGCAATTTTGAAGGTGAAATTGTTGAAAAAATCCATAGTGCTATGGGAGTATATGACGGAATTATTATTAATCCCGGTGCATTTACTCATTATTCCTATGCAATTCGTGATGCTTTTGGTTCTGTGAAAATGGATGTTATTGAGGTACATATTTCAAATATTCATAGACGTGAAGAATTTAGACACACATCTGTAATTGTACCTGAATGTATAGGTCAAATATGTGGTCTTGGATTTAAGGGGTATGAACTGGCATTGGAGGCTCTTGTATGCAGGACAGAATAGACAGATTATTAGAAAAATTACATGATAATGAAGCAGTTTTTATATCTAGCTATCCTAATATATTTTATTACAGTGGTTTTACCTCAGAAGACGCATACTTGTTTATATCTCATAATAAAAAGTATATAATAACAGATTCAAGATATTTAATTCAGGCTAAGGAACAGGCAAAAGACTTTGAAGTTATTGATATAAAAAATGGTTTTGAAAAAATATTTTCTGGAGCAAATGAAAAATATATCGGTTTTGAAGACTGTTATATGAATGTAAGAGAATATAAAAAATTACGTACAAAACTTGCAGAATATCAGGATTTTGTCGAAATGCAGAAGATAATTAATGAACCAAGAATGATAAAAAGTCCTGAAGAAATAAAAAATATAGCTGAAGCCGAAAAGATAGGTGATGAGGCTTTTAGCTATATTTTAGACAGAATTAAAGAGGGGAGAAGCGAAAGAGAAATCGCTTTAGAAATAGAATTTTTTATGAAGAAACAGGGAGCTACGGCTCTGTCTTTTGATACAATCGCTGCCTCCGGAAAAAGAAGTGCAATGCCTCACGGCATTGCAACAGATAGAATTATTGAAAAAGGTGATTTTTTAACACTTGATTTTGGATGTATATTTGAAGGTTACTGTTCAGATATGACAAGGACTGTTGTTGTTGGAAAAGCAACTGACAAACAGCGTGAAATTTATAATGTTGTGTTAAGTGCTCAGACAGCAGCAATAAATAAAATTCAAGCGGGACTCAAATGCAGCGAGATTGATAAAGTGGCAAGAGATATTATAGCTGATGCCGGTTATGGAGAAAATTTCGGACACAGTCTTGGACATAGTGTCGGTATAGAGATACACGAAAATCCGTCATTTGCACCCAGCTGTCACGAAATTTTAAAGAATGGACATGTTGTGACTGTTGAACCGGGTATATATATTGAAGATTTCGGTGGTGTCAGAATTGAAGATTTAATTGCAGTTGAAAACGGAAGTGCAAGAAATCTTACATTTTCGCCAAAGGACCTTATTGAATTATAGAAAAATAATTATTGCATGATAATATAAAGGGCAGAATTTAATTTTGCCCTTTTTTTGTTTTGCATAATAAAATTATAGTTTCTGAAAATTAAACTCATTTAACATCTCTAATAATTAATAAAATATGTCTTTTATTATTGACAAATTAATACAAATATGATAATATTTTTCTAATTTATAAATAAGAAAGGAGATGGTTTGGGTGGACCCGCTTCCTCGAAGTAGGAACTTAATTACACTTTGTATACCTTTAAACTATGATAAATGTTATTTTCGAAAATTTTATCTATGCCAAGTTGACTTAAACTGATACATGATATATATAGTATAAAAATTACATTTATTTATAAATTTGGAGGTAGAAATTATATGTCAGACATAGTTCAACAATTACTTTTACAACTTATTCTTATTTTATTAAATGCTTTTTTTGCAGCTACTGAAATAGCAGTTATTTCTTTAAACGAAAAGAAAGTAAAATCAAAAGCTGAAAACGGAGATAAAAAAGCAATAAAAATGCTAAAAATGATAGAAGATCCTACAAGTTTTCTATCGACAATTCAAATAGGTATTACTCTTGCAGGATTTTTAGCATCAGCCTTTGCGGCAGATAATTTTGCTGAAAGACTTTCAGGTTTAGCTGTAAAAGCTTTTAATATTCCTGATGCACAGATGGGAGTTATCAATACAGTAGCAGTTATAGTGATTACATTAATTCTTTCATTCTTCACCCTGGTACTGGGAGAACTTGTGCCAAAACGTGTAGCAATGAGGCACAAAGAAAAACTTGCAGAATCTGTGTGCGGAATAATATCGTTTCTTACAATCGTCTTAAAACCAATTATTGGGCTTTTAACTTTTTCAACCAATGCTGTACTTAGAATACTTGGTATAGATCCTCATGAAAAAGAAGATCCTGTATCAGAAGAAGATATTGTTTTGATGTTAGATGCAGGTGCTGATGAGGGTAGTCTTAGTCAAAATGACATTGAGTACATAAAAAATGTATTCAAATTAGATAGAATGACAGCAGAAGATGTTATGACACCGAGAAAATCAATTGTAATGATTCCTAATAATGCGACGAATGAAGAAATTTTCAGAATCATAGAAACGGAAGAATATTCACGAATACCTGTCTATGAAAAAACAAGTGATAAAATTATCGGAATACTTCACAGCCGTGATTTTTTAATAAAAAATACAACCGATGGGTTTAAATTAGAAGATATAATATTACAACCATATTTCGTCCCTGAAACTGCTCACCTTGATGATCTTTTTAAAGATATGCAAAAAGATCATCAACATATGGCCATTGTTGTAAACGAATATGGCGATACAGCCGGTATTGTTACAATGGAAGATATTCTTGAAGAAATAGTCGGTGAAATTTGGGATGAGCGTGATGAGGCTTTTGATAATATTACAAAAATTGATGACAACACATATAGTGTGCTTTGCTCAACATTTGTAGATGATTTTTTCACATTCTTTAATGTAGAGCCCTATGAAGAAACTGAAGCAACAACCGTTAATGGTTGGTTAATGGAACTTATAGGAAGTATTCTTGAAGAAGGTTTCTCTTTTGAATATAAAAATCTTTTGATTACAGTTACAAAAGCCGATAATTTAATGACTCACGAAATAAGTGTAGTGATAAATTATAAAGATGCAGAGGTAATTGAATAATATAAATTTATTTACTCTAAAATGCCGGGACGTTACCCTGGCATTTTTTTATTTTTAAATAATTAAACATTTACATAAATACATATGTTGACTTAAACTGTTGAAAATGGTAAAATTATTTTTGTGAAGTTATTGCTGGATTTTGTCAAATTTTAAATTTAAAGTGTGTTTACTAAATTGTTATAAATGTATAATTATAAACACTATATTTAAGGGAGATATATTATGAGAATGGCAATTTGTGATGATGAACCTTTATGGATAAAATCTTTAGAAAAACATATCATAGAATTTAAAAAAAGCCATAATGAAATTGACTATGATATTTTTGCGTCCGGTGAGGAATTATTAAATCAATATAAATCTAATGGTAATATATATGATATAGTTGTATTAGATATTGAAATGAAAAATATTTCCGGAATTGAAACTGCACAAATTATTAGAAATATGGATAGCTCTGTTATTATATTTTTCCTTACAAGTTACAAAGAATATGTATTTGAATGTTTTAGACCATCACCAATGAATTTTTGGGTAAAACCTGTTTCTTATAAGTTATTCATAGAAGATATGAACAGAGCTTATAAACGCATAGAAGAAAAAAATTTAAGTATCAAAATAATCGAAAATCGAAAGAAAGTTAGGATAAGGTGTGATGATATTATTTATATTGAGAATAAAGACAGAAAATCATGGATTCATACTGTAACGGGAATACATAAAGTTAATAAACTTCTTTCAGATTTTTGCAAAGACTTAGATAACAATATTTTTGTTCGTGTGTATAAATCATTTATAATCAATTTAAGATATATTCATGTTATTGGTGAAAGTACTTTAAGTCTATATGAATCAAGTGAAACAATACCGCTAAGTCGTACTTATAAACATAATCTGATAAATAAGTATATAAATTTAAAAGAGAAGGAGAATTTTTAACTGATGGATATATACATATTAGCCAATTGGTTTACTGGTTTTATAGAAGCCTTTTGTATGTTTAATATTTGTGATACTTTTCTAAAACGTCGTGAAAATATTAACAAGTATATATACATTCTTAGTGTTATATGTGTTGGAATATTAATAAACATTAGTAACGCTTTATTTTCCATAACATTGGTTAATATAAGCCTTATATTATTTCTATGCTTTTTATTTGCTTGTATGTTTGATGGCAAAATTAAATTTAAAATTTTGCTTCCCATGTTCAATTATATGTTAATTATGGCTGCAGAAATGATTGTACTTCTTATAATGTCAGTAGTTTTGAAAGAAAGTATAGATAACATTATATCCGAGGGAAATTTAAGAGTAATAGGTATTTTTTTATCTAAAATATTGGGATATGCCGTAATAAAGATGATTAACTTTAAATTTAGCAAAAAGATGTTCAATGTTGATATAAATTATTGGATTTTATTTTTCATTATGTTTGCAGTTACAACATTTATTTTATTTACTTTTTGTAAAATTCTTGAGGAATCTTATACTATTTATATAAGAAATTTAATAACGGCGTCTATGGGTGGTTTAAGTGTAGCATGTATTATTGTAATGATTTTATATGAAAATACATTAAAGCAAAAATATGTAATAAATCAAACTCAAATTTCTGAAGTGAAACTTAAAGAACAGCTAAATCATTATAACAATATAATGATGACACAAGGGCAAGTAAAAAAATTAAAGCATGATCTGGAAAATCATCTTTTATCTATAAAAATGATTATAAAAAAACAGCAATACAACGAAAGTTTAAAATATATAGACAAATTATTAAAAAATATTAATGTTAGTAATTCATACGTTGATACAGGAAATACCGTTTTAGATGCCATAATCAGTGCTAAAAAAACAGAAGCTGAAAAGAAGGGAATAGCTTTCAATTTAAAAGTGCAGATTCCTTCAAATTTGCCAATATCACAAGAAGATGTATGTATCATTTTCGGTAATGCTTTAGATAATGCAATAGAAGCAGCAGAAAAGACAACAAATAAAAAATATATTGATTTATCTTTAGTTTTTGATAAAGGTGCATTAGTATGTAAAATACAAAATTCAATGGACGGTGTATTTAATAATATAACATCAAAATCAGACACAGAAAATCATGGTATCGGAAAATACAATATGCAAGAAGTTCTTAATAAATATGATGCTGTGTCAAGAGTTATTTGTAATGAAAATGAGTATATTTTAACAATAGTTATAATGGGTTTAGATAAAAATATATAAGTTACAAAATTATAAGGAGTTAGTAAAATGAATAAAATTGCTTTAAATATATCAAATTTACTTGCTGAATATCGATTTATCAATAAAAAAGATATTCCTATATGTGCATATGGAATTGAATTTTTTCTTATATTTGTACTTGAATTTGGTGCTGTCCTATTTATTTCCTTATTAATTGGAAATTTTTTGGAAACAGTTATTTTTCTTGCTGCATTTGTTAGTATAAGAATCTTTGCCGGTGGGTATCATGCTGATACTAAATTGAGGTGTTTCTTTGTATTGTTGGGAGTCTATACCGTTTTTTCTATAATACTTAGATATGATAATTTTGAAATTTATAAATATCCAATGATAATAATACCTTTTGTCAATGTATTTTTTATATTACTATTGTCACCTCTTAAACATAAAAATAAAACATTGAGCATAATGGAACGAAAAAAATTCAAAAAAATTAGTTTAGTTTTATCTTTAGTACAAGGATTTATTATTCTGTTATTTTCAATATTGAATATATATAACAAATATTCAATAGCATTATTCATGGGAGCGTTAACTGTATTAGTATCATTGATTTCTGGTAGCATAAAAAATTATATGGAACTAAAATTAAAAGCATAGTATTAAAGATTTATAAATGATTTTCCGATAAATAACCAATTTTTGAACAATACAAATTATACAAAAGGAGAGTAAAATACTAAAATCAAAGGTTTACAATAAATTGATACTATTGTTACTTATATGCTGTCACTATTATTCACATTTGTTCCGGTAAACGGTGTGTTTGCAGAGGAAAACGGAATTGATATTGAACCTGATTCTGTTTTCAGCACACCAGAATCGGTAGTAGAAGAAATAATAAACGATACGGAACCGATAGAAAATGAAATTAATACAACATAGATATACAGAGAAATTTATGACGAGTACAGTACATATAGTTCTGTTGATTTTTTTAGAAATTAATATTAAACAGTCCATGAGCCATTCCAGAAAAAATAGACAGCAAAAAGCTTCAAAAAACAGAATGAATCGTAATAATTCTTTTGTTTTCGTAGAAGTTGTTGTATTTATTCCACGAATTGCTTAACAATGAATCTGTGCCGA
>CALXQE010000087.1 GCA_944390495.1 uncultured Clostridia bacterium | reverse complement strand
ATGATAACGCCTCAGCAGAAAGTTTTTCCAGCTGCCTTAAATGCGAACTTGTACATCATAAACACTATCGTACAATGGCAGAGGCACAAGCCGATATATTCGCATATATTGAAACTTATTACAATTCCCTGCGTCCACAGGAAGCTCTTAATTGGCTTTCTCCCCTTGCGTATGAGCATTTACTGAGTGTTTATGCAAAGAAAGTTGCTTGACAATGAGAATTCGATATGACAGATGTATTCTCAGGTGAATAATAACCTCAATGACTGTTTCACTTGCCTTTAAATCATATCGGCACAGATTCATTGTCAAGCAAGCCGTGGAATAAATACAACAACTTCTACGAAAACAAAAGAATTATTGCGATTCATTCCGTTTTTTGAAGCTTTTCTCTGTCTATTTTTTCTGGAATGGCTCAGTTCTGTCCGTTCCATACAAAACTTGTCTTCCTGCCGTTCACCGTCTTACTCTGACGCAGGTTATTTGCGTTATATGTGTAGGTGGCTTCTGTTCCTCCGTCATTGTATTTTACCAAACGGTTAAATTTATCATATTCATAAACTTTCATCGTGCCTCCGCCGCTGCGGCCTGACAAAAGCATCTTTGAATTTTCTGTTCCTGATGAATATATCTTGTTTTGTTCTGCTATTGTATTTCCGTTATCATCATAGTAAAATCTTGTAGTATCTGTTACCTCATTTGATACTATATTTGTTGTTGGCGTCATATATAATATGTCATATTATGTGTATTCGTCGCCTGAACATACTCATCCATCTGCGTCATATTCATACATAAGGATGTTATCATTATTTGTTAATTATCATTAGGAGAAGCACATTTTTGTTATCCGAAATACTATATGATATAACCCACCATTTGGCTTATAAGCTTTGCTAATCTTGACAAAAAAATTGTCAAATAATATATGTTTCTATATGACCCTTGATATGCATTGATAATATTTTAATTTATCAGTTTATTCAATACTTCTTGTTCTGTATCAGTGAACTCATCAAAACTCATAATATATTGAATATTGACATTGTCAATACGTCTGCTATATGGTTCTTTTTCTCCATTTTCATTTATGGTATATCCATTTGTATATTCATTTTCAGGAACAGTAACAAATATCTTAGCTTTATTTTTTTCGTCTATTACAGCATAACCCTCTTGTGTTATAACATAAAATTTGTTATTTTTTATTTTGTAAAATTCCACATTTTTTAATATGGTATTAATCACACCATTTTTATGAAATTCTAAGTGATTACCACTTGAATAATTCCCTATTTGAAAAACACCATCTTTCCATACAAAAACAGAATCTTTTCCTATTTTCTTATTTTGTTCTTTGTCCATTTGTATTGATATAGCATTTGTAATATTTTCCAATATACTATGCCTATTAATATAAATAATAATTGCTGCTATAACGAATATTGTAACAATAATTGTTAATGCCTTTTTCATATAAATCACCTCGTAGTCCAAAAATCAACTGTAACATGATAGGCTTGTATAGCTCCTAAATTTTGAGAAACAAATGCTACATCATTTCGCCAGAATTGGTCATAAAACTTTGAACTTCAGTAAAATCATAATCATCTTCTAACACAGCATGAATAATCCATTTTCCATCATCACGTTTATATCCTGTTAAATAAATATCACTTTTGTGTATAGAATAATATAAATCACCATTCTCGAAAGCCACAGATATTAAATAATTATCTAAACGATTATTCTTTGAATTTTTAATTGCATTATCCACCGCTCGCAAATATGCATCATCTGTATTAACTAAATAAGCAATTCTAGAATTATTATCTCTATATATATCACTTGGATCATCTTGCAATGAATGTTCTAACATCCATGCCGATGTCAAATATCCCTTCGTTTTAGATAAAATAATATCTCCTCCTGTTTTCCAAAATTTTCTTTGAATACTTTTTTGAAGTTCATCAGATTCATTCCATATCCATGTCAATGCATTTTTAGCACCTTCCCAGGCTTCTGATAAAGAATCATTAATCCAACTTTCTCCAGAGGGATCAATAAAGGCAGTTGGATTTCCTGTACAATATACATACCAGTTAAGTCCATCTTTAATCGGGTCTTCGGTAATAAATCTGCCTGTTGTGCTGTCATAATAGCGGTTACGGAGGTAGACAAGATCGTTTTCGTCATCGTAATATTCACATCGATTCCATTTGTTGCTATAATTAAAGCCAGTATGTTATTTAAACCAAACATTGGTAATATTTAAGGTGAATTAGTTTTTAGCCCTTGTTTTTTTGATTGTAAAACACAATGCAAAAATAAGTCCTACCACACCAATGACAATATTTATCAAATATACTGATAACAGCATAAATCCTGTTCCTGTCCCCATTTCACTACCAATACCATATACAAACTTAAATATCTTATTGTCCATATCATTAAAAACAATAATAAATAATACTGAAATAAATACAAAAACTATTGCAGAAATTCCATAATCTTTTAATGTTCTGGACTTCAAGATAAAGAAAATTATTAGTATTTCCAATATGGCATATAAATATTCCAATATGCGAGGCATATTAAATGTCCACTCCAAAAGAATAAATAACTTTGACAAGATGAATATTATCAGTGATAATACTGAACCTCTAACAATCTGTCGTATTATCTCATTAAATTCCATAATTCAATTCCCTTTTCTATAGATTCGTGATCCTCAGGTGAGTCGCCCCAATAAGGATATCCACTTTTTAATGCACCTATATATCCTGATGCAGCTACACCTCCACCCGCATATAATACCTGTGGTGGATACCATGCTGCACTCCCTGTAAATCCATACATTATGTTACCAATTTCCTCAGGTGTTAATATGTAGCCTTCTCCCATAAATTCTACCCATACTTCACCTGTTTCTTCAGGAAATACGATACCAAATTCCATTTCCCATTGTTCTTTAAGCTTGACATCCCACGGGCATTCGTGATTAACCATATTATAAAACCATTCAAAATCCAAAGGATGTGCTAATGCTTCATTAGCATTTTCTATAAAGGCAGGTAATATAGCATATGTTGCATCCGTCAATTCAAAATCTTCTAAACTCTGCCATGCAAATACCTTGACCTCTTCTGTTGTCACATTGCGTAATTGTTCTGCTGCAGCGGCAATTTCTCTTCTTTCATAATCGGATGTGGCATTAGCATAATCAATTTTTAATTGTAATAACCGAACATTTGTAGAATTATCATTTTTATTTGTATGAATTGTTCCATCAGGCAAAATGCTAAGTAATCCATTTGGATCCGCATACATTATCGGATTATTGTTCGCGTAAGCATACCAGTTAAGTCCATCCTTGACGGGGTCTTCGGTAATAAATCGGCCTGTTGTGCTGTCATAATAGCGGTTACGGAGATAGACAAGGTCATTTTCATCATCATAGTATTCACCGCAGTAGC
>CALXQE010000086.1 GCA_944390495.1 uncultured Clostridia bacterium | reverse complement strand
AAGAGAGTTGAATATCCATATACAAACCTTGATGAGCTTGATTTGGCTTATGCAATTACGGTGCATAAAAGTCAGGGAAGTGAATTTTCTATGGTACTGATGCCAGTGTGTTCATTCTCGCCGGTACTTATGGGACGTAATCTTTTCTATACTGCTGTTACAAGAGCAAAGGATATGGTTATACTTGTGGGCAGTGAAAAAACTGTATATAATATGACAATGAATAATCAGCTTAAACAGCGATTTACGGGACTTGAAGAAAAACTGATAGCAGTTCAAAAGTTTACTGAAATGCGAATAAGTGAATTTGAAAAAAACCAAACCTAAAAAGGTTTGGTTTTTTGCTTAAAATCTGAAATCACGTTCACCATGTTTGATTTTTTCTATGTTTTCCTTTGCGATTTTCTTTACATTATCGTTTGGTATTTTTTGAAGTTCCGCTTCTATAACTCGTCTGCCGTTTTCTGCTGTTACATCTGACGCATAGTCGCATAGGTATTCTTCCAAAGTCATAAGTGCATTTGGCTGACAGCAGTTTTGTATTGCTCCTGTTTTCGCAAGTGACATAAATCTATCTCCTGTTCTGCCTTCACGATAACATGCTGTACAGAAAGACGGTATATATCCAAGCTCTAAAAGCCAGTTTACAACCTGGTCAAGAGTACGTGTATCACTTCTGTCAAATTGTGCGGTGTTTTCTTCCTCTTTTTCAGGTTCAACATATCCGCCTACACTTGTACTTGATGCACCGCTTATTTGTGAAATGCCAAGTTCAAGTGCACGTTCTCTGTTCTTTTCGCTTTCTCTTGTTGAAACAATCATACCTGTGTACGGAACGGCAATTCTTATAATTGCAATAAGTTTATGCCATATTTCATCAGGTACTGCATTTGAAAAGTCATTTACATCAATATCGTCTGCCGGACATATTCTTGGTACGCTGATTGTATGCGGACCTACACCGAATGTTGCTTCAAGATGTTCTGCGTGCATAAGAAGTCCTGCAAGTTCGTATGCGTAAGTGTCAAGTCCGAATAATACTCCAAGACCAACATCATCTATACCGCCCTGCATAGCTCTGTCCATTGCCTCTGTGTGATAACGGTAATCATGTTTCGGACCTGCCGGATGAAGAATTTCATAATTCTTTTTATTATATGTTTCCTGGAATAGAATATATGTACCTATTCCGGCATCTTTAAGTCGCTTATAATTTTCAACTGTTGTTGCGGCTATATTTACGTTTACACGTCGTATAGCACCGTTTTTGTGCTTTATTGAGTAAATAGTATTTATACATTCAAGTATATACTCTAACGGGTTATTTACAGGGTCCTCACCGGCTTCAAGTGCAAGACGTTTGTGTCCCATATCCTGAAGGGCGATTGTTTCTGCTTTGACTTGTTCCTGAGTAAGTTTTTTACGGCAGATAGTCTTATTCTTAACGTGATACGGACAGTACACACAGCTATTTATACAATAGTTTGAAAGATACAAAGGTGCAAACATAACGATTCTGTTACCGTAAATTCTTTGCTTTATCTCTCTGGCAAGGGAATACATTTTTTCTATAAGTTCTTTGTCCTGACAGGCAAGAAGCAGTGATGCCTCACGGTGTGTAAGTCCCTTGCAGTCCTTTGCACGTTCTATAAGACTGAGTATAAGTTCTTTATTGTCCTTGTTTTTTTCGGCAAATTCAAGAGTGGAAAGTATTTCTTCGTCACTGATAAATTCGTCTGCATTCATTGATTTTACATTGTACATTTCCTAATCCTCTTTTCTTTGCAGTCTGTTATAAACTGCAGTTTATTAATTCGCTCCAACTTTCTATATAGCGGTCTGCGATTTTTTTTAAAAGTTCTGTTTCGCCTGTATTTGATTTATCATATACGGCACAAGTTTTAAAATGTCCTTTTTTTGCACCCAAAATACCAAGTGAGATGTCCTCAAATACAACACAATCCTCAGGTTTTACTCCTAAACGCTGTGCCGCAAGAAGATATACATCGGGATTTGATTTATTTACACCTACTTCACTTGAATAGGCACACTCATCAATTAAATCCCATACACCAAGACGTGTAAACGCCTTTTTGCAGTGTAGCTCAAACCCTGATGTGGCAATCGCAATTTTAACTCCTTCATCATGAAGCTGTTTAAGGTATTTATCTGCATCTTTTTTTAAAGGCAGTATATGTTCATACTGGTAAAGACCCTTTTTTACAAATATATCTGCTATTTCTTTACTGCCTAATTGAAGCTTCAATATATCAGTAATAACGGGTATAGACTCTTCTAAGGTCAGATCTTTATACTCAGTCGCTTCTTCATAGGTGAGATTTACACCGTGCTCTGCGTAAAATTCTACAAGCACATCGTACCAGACTGTCATAGAATCCAAAAGCGTACCGTCTACATCAAATATAGCACCTTTCATTAAAACACCTCTTCTGTTTTTGCTCATTTAATTATATACCTAAATCGGATATTTTTCAATAGCAAAGATATAAAATAAACTGTATCAATAATTTGAAAAAAATAAGAAAACGTGGTATAATAATAAAAAACGGAGGTAGATAAAATGAATGTTTATGACGCTATAATGGAAAGACGTACTATAAGAAAATTTTTACAAAAGAAGGTTAGTGAAAAAGACCTTTTAAAACTTATTGACTGCGGAAGAGTTGCGGCATACGGTGCAAATATACAGCCGCTTAAATTTGCAGTTATTGATAACGAAGAAACTGTAAAAAAACTGTATCCGCTAACAAAGTGGGCAGGTTATTTAACAGACGGTGCACCAAAGGAAGATGAACGTCCTTTGTCATATATTGCAGTGCTTGGTGATACTTCAATTAGACAAAACGGTATGTTTGAATGTGAAGCAGGTGCAGCGGTTACAACAATGATGCTTGAAGCCGTAGAAATGGGACTTGCAACGTGTTGGCTTGGTGCTCTGCAAAGAGAAGAAATAAAGAAACTTTTAGGTCTTGATGAAAAGCTAAATGTTGTATATCTTCTTGCTGTTGGTTATCCTAATCAAAAAAGTAAAATGGTAGATATGAAAAACGGTGACGTAAAGTATTACGAAGATGAAAACGGTGTAATAAATGTTCCTAAACGCTCAATGGAGGAAGTTTTAATTAAATTATAATAAAAATGCAGACAAACCTTAAACGGTATGTCTGCGTTTTTTTATGTACATCACAGTACCTATTGTGCACACTAAAAATTCCGATAGTGGAAATGAAAAGTAAACACCGGTCATTTTAAATAAAAACGACATTAAAAATGTAACAGGTATTATAAATATAAAACCTCTTAAAAGAGATATTATATGGGCAGGTAATGGTGACTCAGTTGATGTGAAATATATTGAAGTTATAATGTTCATACCGGCAAAAAGTGTTGATGTAAAGTAAAATTTAAGCCCTGTTTCACCAAGTTGCTTGAGGGCAATATTTTTTTCGCTGTTAAATATATTTACAATCACATCACATTCGAAGAATATAACAGCATATATAACTATTGACATCGCTAATACTGTAATAGAAGCATACCTGAAAATCTTGTTTACTGCGTCTATGTTGTTTTTTCCGTAAAAGTCAGAGATTAGTGGCTGTATTCCCTGTGATAAACCTGTGAATATAGAGATTATAACAAGTGATATGTTTGCAACTATTCCGTATGCTGCAACACCGATATTGCCGGCAATATTAAGGATAATCATATTAAATACTATCATTACTATTCCTGATGACAATTCTGTCACAAATGACGGCAAACCGCTTGAAAGTATATTATATATAAGTTTAAATGGTATTTTACATTTTCTAAGATGAAATGTGTTCTTTTTCTTTATCATAAATGATGATAAAATAACCAAGCTGATAATCGGTGATACACCTGTTGCAGCAGCTGCACCGAAAATACCCATATCAAGCGGGAATATAAATATATAGTCAAGAATAATATTTGAAATACTTCCTAAAAGCATAGCTGCCATTGTAAGTGACGGTGCACCGTCATTTCTTATAAAACACAAAAATAAGTTGTTTAGCATAAACGCCGGTGCAAAGGTAAGAAGCGTCTGCATATATGTTTTTGTCATGTAAAATATATTACCTTCAGCACCTAAAAGATTGGATATATGACCTGAGAAAAATGTACCTATAAACATAAATATTGCGGAAAATATCAGTGTAAGAGCAAGGGAAGCGGTAAAGACTTTTTCAGCTGTTTCTTTACTCCTAACCCTTGATATTGAATACACAGTTCCGCCGCCTATACCTGTCATAAGCCCTAAACCATGGACAAAGCTATACATCGGCAAGGCAATATTCAAAGCGGTAAGTCCGTCGGCACCTAATCCATTTGATACAAAAAACGTATCGGCAAGTATATAGCATGATATTCCTATCATACCTATTATGTTTTGGGATGTATATCTAAAAAATTTATTTATTATTTTATTTTCCATTATTAACCTCCGCTATTTGCCGTATATAAAAATAAAAACACCTACGCAAAAATCCTTCTTAGGCCTAATGGATTTTGCATGGTGTTACCCGGCGGCAAAAATATTTAGTTCACAAATATTATACAAAAAGTTTTGAATTATGTCAATTTCTTTTAGAAAAATGCTGTTTACAATTTTTTTATGTAGTGATATAATTATGAATAATCATTATTAATAATATTAAGGAGTAAAATGATGTATAATAAGGAATATTTTAGAAAACAGCTGATTGACATGCTAAATCCCATCGAAAAGTATTATGACGGCGGAAATGTAAAGTATTCACAACATAGTACGTGGTATGAAGATAAATCAGCTGATATGGAAGCTTTTGCACGTCCTCTTTGGGGACTTGTACCATTTTGGGCAGGCGGCGGAAGTGATGACCGATTTAAGGAATTATACATAAAGGGAATAGCTGATGGAACTGATGAAAACAGTGACGGATATTGGGGAGTATGCCACGAAAGAGATCAGCGTTTTGTTGAAATGGCATCACTTGCTTATGGTATTTTATTTACTCCTGATATTATATGGGAGCCTCTAAGTGATATTACAAAGGACAATCTTGAAAAGTGGCTTAATATGATAAATGATCATGCGGTATGTGACAGTAACTGGATATTCTTTAGAATACTTGTAAATATTGCGTTAAAAAGCATAGGAAGAAAATACAGCGAGGAAAGACTTGAAAAAGATCTTAACAGAATAGATGAATTTTATCTTGGTAATGGCTGGTATAAAGACGGTGAACATGGTCAGCGTGATTATTACATAGCTTTCGCATTTCATTTTTATGGACTTGTGTATGCAATGAAATCAGGTGACGAAAAGAGAAGCGAAGAGTATAAAAAACGTGCATTTGAGTTTGCAAAGACATTTATATACTGGTTTGATGAGGACGGAGAAGCCGTTCCTTACGGTCGTTCACTTACATACCGTTTTGCACAGTGTGCATTTTGGAGTGCGTGTATTATGGCTGATATTAGACCTTTCCCTATTGATGTTATGAAGGGAATTATTGTCCGTAATCTTGATAACTGGATTTACAAAAAGGATATTTTTGACCACAGCGGTATTCTTACGGTTGGATACGACTATCCTGATTTACTTATGTCAGAGGTTTATAATGCACACGGTTCACCTTATTGGTCACTAAAAGCGTATGCCTTTTTGATGCTGCCTGATAATCACGAATTTTGGACAGCTGAGGCTTCACCAATGCCAAAACTTGAAAAGACAAAAGTGATAGAAGAAGCAGAAATGATAATTTCAAGACGCAACGGCAAAAGTGTATTATACCCGGCAGGTAATAACGAAGCATTCGCCTGCGGTCAGATTGTGCCAAAGTATTTGAAATTTGCGTACAGTTCACATTTTGGTTTTAATGTAATGAAAAGCAATACAAGTGTTGAAGAAAGCGGATGCGACAATATGCTTGTTTTTGACGTGGACGGTCAGATTATGTACAGACGTCATTTTAACGGCTATGAAATTGTTGATAATAAATTGATTATTAAATGGTCACCGTTTATGGGTATCGACGTTGTAACGACTGTTATTCCGACAGAAAACGGTCATATCCGTGAACATGAAATTAACAGTGAATATGACTGTATTGCTTATGATTGTGGTTTTGCAGTTGCGGCACGAGATATTGACGGTGCAGTATCACATGGCGGTGACAGTGCTGAAGTTAAAAACGGTTTTCAGTGTTGCAGTGTTTACTCACAAACTAACGGTACAGGTTTTGTAGTTAATCCGTCTGCAAATACAAATTTAAGATACAGAAAAACACTAATACCTGCTGCAAAATATGAAATAAAAAAGGGTAATAATAAGCTTATTACTGTTATTAATGACCATTTGGAGGAAAAATAATGATACCAAAGGATCCGGCAATATTATTAAGTTTTGTAAATACAAAATTGCGTGATTACTACAATAGTTTTGATGAGATGTGCGAGGATATGGAACTTGACGGACAGGAAATAGAAAGAAAACTTGAAACTATTGGCTATAAATATAAACATGAAAGGAATCAGTTTGTTTAAATATGAAAGAAACAGAGATTAAAAGCATAATTGACAGGGAAACATACAAAAAAGTAAAGCAATCATTTAACTGGGAAAAAGTTATAAAGCAGGAAAATCACTATTATACAGATAAAGACGGACTGCTTAGAGAAAAACGTATAATG
>CALXQE010000085.1 GCA_944390495.1 uncultured Clostridia bacterium | reverse complement strand
ATATGAAGCGCTACATCTCTAAAGAGTGTATGTTGTGACAAGTCAACTTCTGGATGTTCTTTATTAACTGTTTTCATGAAGTGTTTTTTGTTCTTCTCGTACTCTCTGCGGATATTCTTAGACATCTTCTCAATCGGAATATATAAGCCAATTGTTGTATCACATAATGTTATTTCACTGATTGATACATTGCCGATATTTTTAAAATTTTTGTTTCTCATAGGTCATACCTACCTTTCTTTAATATATATTTGATTGATGTTTAAAATTAATTAGCTGATATGGCATATTAGGAATCTAACTTCAAAATAACCATTCACATATTCTCTGATTAAGACATTCTCGCCCATTCTCTTCTATGAATATAGGTATAAAACTTCATTGCTTCTTCATAATTTGTAAATACTTTCATGTTGTAATTAATACCATTTTCCAAATATTCAACTATGTACTTTTTCATGTTCTATTTACCTCTTTTTTCGACTTATCCTCATACCATTTAATAAAACCGCCTTTAAAGTTAGTTTTTGGCTGGTATATGGTAGACTTTGTAATCTCTGTTACAACTGTGTTTTTGTTTCTAATTACAAATTCGATTGTTTGTTTTTGCATCTGTTTTCCACCTCCTTGATTAGATTGTTTTGCTATCCTCTGAATTTTGCATGACGGCTTGGAACGTCCAACGGCTCATTATAGCTTTTAGGCTTTGGGTGGATTGCTCCACCCCCTGACCTGGTTTGCTATTTAATTCTTAACACGTTGTAACTTGTTACCTTTTCAAATGGTTTTAAATCCTCGCCAAGAATCTTGGTTAACTTGTCCTTGTCAAGTGTTGTTCTGCTCTGTGGCTTGTATGTAATTTTTGCGGTGTCTGTAATCTCGGTGTCAATCTCATGCTCTGTCATGTACTCGATTATCTGACGCTCTGCTTCTTTTACCTCGTTCTCAAGCTCTTCTTTCATAGCTTTTAAACTTCTTAACTCCTGCACCTTTTTTTCAAGTTCTGATTTTGTCATACACTACCTCCTTAGATATTTGATTGATTGTTTTTGTGCCTCATCGGTATGGGTACATATTATCACAATATGGGTACATAATCAATATGCAAACTATACAAATATGGGTACATATTTTTGTGTATTTTTATGGGTACATATTTCTTGACTTTGATATGTACCCATATTATAATAGACTTATCAAATCAATCAAATAAAAATAAAATCAAGGAGGTTTTTCACTATATGACATATTTTAAAAATGTTGAAACACTGGAAGAGTTGAGAAAACAATATAAGGAACTTTTAAAGAAGTTTCACCCAGACAACCCAAACGGAAGCACAGAAGCAACGCAAGCAATCAATGCGGAATATGACAAGTTATTCAAAGTATTAAAGGATAGACACGAAAGCAAGGCAACCGCAGACAGCGAAAACGGAAAAGCTGATTTTAATAAGAAATATTATGATTTTGCAGAAGATAAAGCACTTAGAGAGATGCTTAACAAGATAATCGGATTTAATGGTGTAAAAATTGAAATTATAGGTAACTGGATTTGGTGCTTTGATAGTTACGGATATAGAAAAGAATTAAAAGAACTTGGTTTTAAGTATGCAGGACAAAAAAAAGCTTGGTACTATCATACGGAAGCATTCAGAAAAAAGGGACGTAAAGCGTTATCAATGGACGATATACGAAATTATTACGGAAGTACAGAAGTTAAGACAGAAGAAAAGAAACTTTTGAAACGAGCGTAAAAAAAATAGGGTGTAGGCTTACAACTTGCACCCTACCACATAGAAAGAAGATTTTAAAAAATGGCATACATCAGGAAAGCAAAAGACGAATATCTACTATATAGCATTATAACAAGGATTAGAGGTTGTGACTTCTAATCCCTTTTTTATAGTCATATTTGTGGACTTTATGCACGTTTTAGCGGTCATTTTCGGCTTGTAGATACTCATTTAATAGTTTGTTAGGTTATAGGCTAAAAGTCGTAGAATAGTGGTCAAAATGTGATTATATTATAGTAATATGGCAACAGTTGGCAGAGGTTGAGCAGGCAAACACCCCCGGTATATTTACATTACAAATCAAATACTTTATTTCAATAAAGCCCCCATCTGATGTATTCATGGAATACTTTAAATTTTGAATCGACCCGAACTACAAGGGGGTATGTTTCCATTCAAAAATTTTAAGTACCTGCATATATACCTATAGCGTATAAAAATCAGCAAAAATGCTTCATATCGCTGATATTTGTTGCAAAATCATATGTCCAAATATCTCCTGAAGGACTGACAATCTTACTTACTTTCGCAATGTCCTTTACAGTCGCTTGAACAAAATCACTATAATAATAGTTGGTGTTTTTTATGTAAGCATCATAACAAACTTTTTCAGATATATCAGAAGGTGGAAATAAAATCATATCTGTTAATGTTGGTTTTTCTAATTTGCCATTAATATACGATACTGCGTATATGCAGTGTTCACCTTTTTTATTTTTACCAGCTACAATAAAACTCGAATTTACACTTAAAGCATCTTTTGCATACTTTTGATTTCTATGAACTCTATAATACCAATATATGATTTTTAAAGAACATAAAGCATTTTCTACTCTATATTTTGTATCATTCCTAAATTTGCTTGTCACCATTTCAAATATTATTTGATTTTTGTAATATCCCGCAAAAGCAACAGCTACGTTATTATTAACTGCAATAATTTTATTTATGTCATCACGAACAGGTATATCTTCTTGTGTACATACCCTATTATCAGCACCCAAATAAAGTTTATCTTTTGCTTTATATGCCATAATAACGCTCATAAAAACACCTTTCCATAAAATAATCATTCATTATATTTTAATAATTTTTTTAATATGTTTTTGTTTTAGTTCCTTTTTATATCAAACTTTTTGCATACAGTTTCTTTTATTATACCACCAAATCCCGAAAATCGACTAAAAAATAAGGGACTCGCCATAATCAGCAAATCCCCATAATCATTATTTCTTTTTCAATACTGCATTTCCATCAAATGCAGATATACCATACACAATCAGCGTATCGCCTTTTATTTCAAATGCCCTTATTCTATCTCCATTAGCCGACAAGAAAATATCATTATCTTTAATCTCATAGTCACATTCTCTACCGACTGTTTCAATTCCTTCATAAGTCGGTAAATTCAAAGTGGCTTTTCCGTTGTTATCAAATACAACAGTAAATGCACTATTGGCAGTCTGAAATTGTTCTCCGTAGTATTCGCCAATATCATCCTGTTTAATCTCTCCATTTTCTGTAATATAATGGTCAATCGCCCATTCTCCGACAACAGATGATGATTTGCTTCTCACCACAAAGAAAATAATCAATGCAATAACAGCTACGGCAATACAAACTCCAATAATAATCTTTTTATCAATGGTTTTCTTCGCTTTGCAACCACAATTAGGACAACTCTTTGCACCATCAGGCATTTCATGATTACATTCATAACAATTTATTAATGACATATTAAAATTCCTTCTACTTATAAAAAGTCTTTCTTCTATTATATTCGTATTTACATATATATTCAATTAAAAGAATATATTATACACTTTTTTCATACTATACTAAGATAATTGGAGGTGCCAGATAACGTATAATCAATTTCATAAAAATAGACATGATCTATAGCCGTTTTGTAAAATTAAGCAACCGCAACCAAATTTATCAAGGGAGGCTATAAAACCAAGTCTGATAAAATAATACAGCTAAATCATGAAAAATCTGCAAAATAAAGGTCTATACCAAAATAGACAATCCCCATAACATTTATTCCACTTTCTCATAAGTCCATTTATCTGTTTTAATAACATATCTACAGTTCTGCATAACATGCTTACACAAAATGTCATTGCTACTATCAATATAAAAATATCCCTTCTCAGAAACTAAGTTTATATGATATTCTTCTACCAGTCTGCCATATACCATTGATTATACCAGACATTTCTCCTTCATCTTTAAATACTAAATCATCATTATTGTTTATTGTAGCAATAATTACAACAAACAGAACAATAAGAATTACAACAGTGATCATTATAAT
>CALXQE010000084.1 GCA_944390495.1 uncultured Clostridia bacterium | reverse complement strand
CTGCTATATTTCCATGAAAATCTTTAAAATATGATGTTACTGTTCCGTTTTGATTTGCAATATGTACACCTGTCATATCATAAGTATATGTATTCAAGTTATCTGTTTTATTTTCAGCGGCAAGGTTCTCTCCATTCCATACAAAACTTGTCTTTGTACCATTTACTGTCTTTAATGTTCAGAGATTTTGTTATATACTTGTAAATCTTTTATCTTAAAGTTATATAATGATTGTTTAGTCAATATAAATTGTATCACCACGATATGGCTTATAAATATTTATCAATTTATCATTTTCATTGTAGACAATCAGTGGTGACTCCATATTTTTATTAGAATCCGCTATCCATGTACCATTATCCGGATTATGTATCATCTGAATTTCATATGATTCATTAGTTTCAGGCATATGTTTTATATATACTTCACATATTGCACGAGCAACATCATCTACATTTTCACCTAAAACTTCCTGTTCTATATAACGCGAATCAGTAAAATTAAAACATTCTATGTATTCCTCAATGTCAAGTGCTTTATCTGTAAATATTTTGTATGAAATTTTATCATTTAATTGTTCGGTAGTAGATTGCAAGTTTAAAATATTTTTTCTATACTGATATATTTCTTCATATGTTACATTTTGCTGTTCTCTTACAGGATAAATTCCATAATAAATATCAAATCCTTTCTCTATCAATATATTGCTTGCACAATATTTATAAGAAAAACAACTTTTATAATCAAGCAGCGAATCTAAAAGATTTAAAAAGTCACTTCTTTCAATTTTATCATTTATATTTTTAAAAGATGATTTATTTATCATTCCACAGTTTTCAAGATATAAAGCACTCTCTTGAAGATTTGTTGGTATCTCTACTTCTATACATCTTACAATAATTGCACATGCTTCTCCCCAAGTTATTTCCCTATTTGGTTCAAAAATAAAACTTCCATCACTCTCAATGCCGTAGGCTATTCCCATTAAGCACGCAGTAAATAACCAATCTTCTTGCTCATCATCTCTCACATCTGCAAAACCATTTTTCAGCGGTTGTCCCTGTGGCATCTCAAGACGTTTTAACATCAATTCCGCTCCGACTTCCGGTTTTAAAACATGTGTTTGTGGAATATCAAGAACTTTTAAAAGTAGCTCTATACATTCTATTCGCGTAATATACTGTTTTTCCATATTTAGCTCAATATTACGTTCTAACAATTTTTCATATTCTCCATTAGTAGATTCCGCAAAACATATAAACGTACTATTTGCAAGCATAAAAATTAACAAAACTATTGATATTATTTTTTTCATCTAATTTCTCCTTTATCAATTATAGTTTGTTACATATGGAATGTTATTTGGAATGAAAGATATATCTCTCTTTTCTTCCATTGCCCAAAAATCTCTCCATAAATTTTTACTCAATTTTTTAAATTTTCTTTCAGGCGTCATTAAATATACCTACATTGCCATGCTTGATAAAGTAAAACGCATAATAATTTATAATTACAATGCGTTTTACTTCAAGAAAAATCTTATTAATTTATATTAAATCATACAATTTATATAAAATTACTGCTGCTTCACTACGTGTTATATCTCCATCAAGATTTTCATTTTCAGAAATCAAGCCTGCTGAAATTGCAAGACTTACATCTTCCTTTGCCCAATCAGGTACTGACAGGTTATCATTTGTTTTATACTCGTAGTCACGTTCCTTTTCAAGAGTTCTTGAAACAAGTGAAACAAATTGTAATTTTGATATAGTATCTTCTCCACGGAAAGTATTATCTTCAAACCCTTTTACTATTCCAAGCTCCGCACTCTTTGAAGCTACTCCGCAATACCAATCATCACTTGATACATCATAAAATCCGCCGTTTCCAGTCCCCCCTTCTTCAGCTGTCATTCTGAGAAGCAGTGCTGCAATCTCTGCTCTTGTCATAGACTTATCAGGCGAAAATTCTGTTTCACTCACGCCGTTAATAATACCTGCTTTTGTAAGGGAAGTTATTGCTTTTTGTTCTTCTTCTGATTTACTCAAAATATCAGTAAAATTCTTTTGATTATTATAATAATTTTCAATCGGCAATTTCACTCCCTCTGTTACTTTTTCAAATGTATGTCCACCCACTTCAAGTTGATACATATACAACTCACCATTATTTTTCAGAACTAATTTTTTATTGCCATTTTCTGTCCATTCACCTATACTATTTACATCATCTGATATATAAACAATTCCAACATCATCATTCCAATCTGAAAATGCATATTGCCATAAAGTATCATCAGTCTTCAACACTAACGAACGTTTATAATCAACGCTTATATCCTTTACGCTCTCCATAAGTTTAATAGGAGTTTTATGTATTAATCTATCCAAATCGTTTCCGTCAGCATTTCCAAACATGGTTCCACACATAAACAAGTCATTATTTATATCAATAGCAAATGTTGCAGACGTTCCTGCTACAATATCCATCATATTTTCCATGATTTTATGTGGTATACTGCTACTTCTGATATCTCCATATCCCAGTTGACCATATAAATTACTGCCAAAAGTCCACACGCTGCCATCTGTTTTCAGTACAATGCTATGATCCGAACCAGCTTCCGCTTTCTCAACATTATTCATAATTTTTACCGGTGTTTCATATAAATCTTCACTTAATCCCAGTTTACCATCTGCATTATTTCCGTATCCCCAAAGGGTATTGTCTTGTTTTACTATTAGCACATGATTATATCCAACACTTATACTTTTTACGGTATCCGCTATTTTTACCGGCTGTTCACCTGTACAATCCCAAAGGGTATTGTCTATTGTTATAGCATAACCTCTTGATACACTAACAACATCATCTAGTATTTTTTCGGCTGATAAAAATTCTTTGTCGTTATCATCAAACACCCATAAACAATCATCATTCTTTATTGTATAAAAAATCTTATTCGAATTACTTATCTTATCGGTTTCATTTGAAGCATATACTGTTTCGCAAACGCAAAAAATAAAAAAGATAAAGATAGTAACTATTTTTTTCATATTATCACTCCTAATTAGTTTTATAGAATGAATAGCTAAATCTGTTATTTTTAATTTCATTCATGTCAAAATGCTCAATAATTGGGTTGCTGTTAGAATTATAACATAATACATACTGTTTTCCTAATTCTTCGTCATACGCATATCCAATTGCAGAATATACATGACTGTCTTGACTAAATATAATAGGTACACCACTATCTATTTGATTTTTAATATAATCAAATGTAAATTCTGTTCTATCAGCACTTTTAACATTATAACCACTACCTCTTAAATATCCTACTTCATTTATCAATTCTACTGTTGGATTTATAGTATAAGGAGTATTCGGTAAAGTTATAGTACCATCATTTTTATTATTTTCATAATTTACTTTATCCTCATCTATTGTTTCTATACTAATCTTTTCACCAGTAAGATATTCAATAGAACCGGATAATGCAGCAGCCCAGCATAAATTTGTATTACCTTGATATACATAAGGATAATCGCTTAATATATTCACATTACGGCATTGATACCATTCAGGTGCAGATATACTATTATTAGGGCCATTCGGTCCTTCATCAGAAAAATATTCTCTCCAGTCTGCTATTCCGTTGTTATCAGCATCAAATCTTGCTCTATCTTCCGCTGTGTCCAATCTTCCATCTCCATCCCAATCTAAATCTGCCGGGATTGTTGAATTACCATTTTCATCTACATGGCGTGCCAGTCCTAATGAATCAACAAATATCACCGGGTTACCTCCGCAATAGCTATACCAGTTAAGTCCATCTTTAATCGGGTCTTCAGTTATGAATCTGCCTGTTGTGCTGTTATAATAGCGGTTACGAAGATAAATCAGGTTGCTTTCGCTGTCGAGATATTCCCCGCAATATCCAAATGGGTCTGGAACATCTCCTATCCATTGATTACCAAATGCATCATAGTCCATTTTTATACCC
>CALXQE010000083.1 GCA_944390495.1 uncultured Clostridia bacterium | reverse complement strand
TATTTAACGGTAAATTTTATTTTACAGTGAAAGGATGAGTTAAATGGATAATGTAAGTGTACGCATTGAGGATGTTGTAATTCCCACATACCAAATAGGTAAGTACAGCAAACTGCCTATGTTTCTTGAAAAGCGTGTATATCAAGGCTCAAGCGGAAGAGTATATCCCCATCCTGTATGCGAAAGTGTTTGTGATGAAAAAAGTGATAAAACATATACTGCGATATATCTTGAAAATGAATATCTTTTAGTTATGATACTGCCGGAAATAGGCGGAAGAATACAGCGTATATATGACAAAACAAACGGATATGATGCTGTTTACTATAACGAAGTTATAAAACCTGCACTTGTAGGTTTAGCAGGCCCATGGATTTCGGGAGGTATTGAGTTTAACTGGCCTCAGCACCACCGCCCCTCTACATTTGACCCGGTAGATTATACGGTAAAGGAAAATCCTGACGGTTCAGCTACTGTATTTGTAAGTGAAATAGAAAAAATGCACCGCACTAAGGGTATGGCTGAATATACGCTCTACCCCGGAAAAGCATATCTTGAAATAAAGGGACGTCTTTATAACCAAACCGACCGTCCTCAAACGTTTTTGTGGTGGGCAAATCCGGCAGTTGCCGTAAATGAATATACTAAGTCTATTTTCCCGCCTGACGTTCATGCAGTAATGGACCACGGTAAACGTGATGTTTCTCGTTTTCCCATTTCCACAAGTACATACTACAAAGTTGACTACGGCGAAGGCGTCGATATTTCTATGTACAAAAACATTCCCGTACCGACTTCCTATATGGCATATCATTCGGATTTTGATTTTATAGGCAATTACGATTACAGTAAAAATGCAGGTCTTCTTCATATTGCAGACCACCACATTTCACCGGGTAAAAAGCAGTGGACATGGGGATGCGGTGATTTCGGCAAGGCTTGGGACAGAAACCTTACGGACGAAAACGGCCCGTATATTGAACTTATGACAGGTATGTTTACGGATAATCAGCCTGATTTTACGTTTATAGCACCGTACGAAGAAAAAACTTTTAAACAGTATTTTCTCCCCTATAAATCCGTAGGTGCTGTTAAAAACGCTTCACTTGACGCAATAATCAATCTTGAAGTTGAAGATGGCAATATAAAAGCTATGGTATATTCTCCTGATAAAAAAGACGTATATATCACTCTTACAGGTAAAATCGAAAAATATATATCAGAGCAAATAACGATTTCACCTGAAAATCCTTATACTGTTTCCGTGCCAATGTCAGATGATGACGATAAACTAAGCCTTACACTTACAGTAAAGGATATTGACGGTAACGTACTATGCTCATATACTCCCCTACCCGATAAGTACGAAAAAACACCGTCACCGGCAGAGGAATGTAAAAGACCTGATGAAATAAATTCCCTTGAGGAACTTTATCTTACGGCACTTCACCTTGAACAGTACCGTCACGCCACATATTCTCCCGTTGACTACTACCTTGAGGGGCTTCGCCGTGACAAGACTGATATACGTCTTAATAACGCATACGGCAGATTCTTATATGACCATGGTGAGTTTGAAAAGGCAGAAACACATTTCCGTGCTGCAATAAAAAAATCCACATGGAAAAATCCAAATCCTTACGATTGCGAACCTTATTACAATCTTGGCCTTACCCTTCGTAAACAGGGTAAATATGATGAAGCCTTTGACGCATTTTATAAGTCGATATGGGCGGGTAATATGCAGGATAAGGGATTTTATCAGCTTGCGTGTCTTGCAGCAATGAAGGGTGATTTTAAACAGGCACTTGAATTTACAGAATTGTCACTGGTTCGCGGTATGCACAATCTAAAGGCTCGAAACTTAAAAACAACGCTTTTGCGTTTATCCGGTAAATTTATGGACGCAAAAATGCTTGCCCTTGAAACAATAGAACTTGACCCGTTAAATTACGGAAGCCGTTATGAGCTTTATAAAGTTACAGATGACTTTGCCGTACTTAACGAACTTACCCTTATAATGCGTAACGACGTTGACAGCTATATAGAACTGTCCCTTGATTATAACGAGTTTGGTTTGTATGACGAGGCTGCAAAGGTGCTTGCACTTATTTCCCTGGCAGACAGACCTATGCTTCATTACTATATGGCGTACTATTCACATAGTGATGTTGAGCTTGAAATTGCGTCAAAGTGCAGTTATGATTATTGTTTTCCTGTAAGATTAAACGACATACTTGTATTAAAATATGCAATAGAACATAATCCAAAGGATGCTCTTGCACCGTATCTTTTAGGCAATTTGCTTTATGACAAAGGTCAATGGGAAAATGCCTTTAATTACTGGAAAATGTCTGCTGAGCTTGATGGCTCAAATGTTATAGTACATAGAAATTTGTCACTTGTATATTTTAATAAACTTTCTGACATTGAAAATGCACTTTATGAAATGGAAAAAGCATTTCGTTTGTGTCCTGACAGTTCAAGGATTCTTTATGAACTTGACCAGCTCTACAAGCAAACAAATTATCCAGTAAAAAAACGTCTTAAACTTCTTGCAGACAATATGGATCTTGTTAATGAACGTGATGACCTGTACACAGAATTTGTTACTCTTTTAAACATTGAAAATTACAGTGATAAGGCACTAAAATATATGTCTACACGTCATTTCCACCCATGGGAAGGCGGAGAAGGGAAAATCACCGCACAATACAGAAAAGCTCTTATGTCCCTGTCATACGACTGCATTAAAAACGGTGACTTCGACGATGCCGCTGAAAAACTTGAAAGTGCACTTGTATTTCCCGAAAATCTCGGTGAAGGTAAACTTTACGGTGCACCTGACAATGACATATACTTTTTGCTTGGAATGGTATATGAAACAAGGGATCATATAAAATCACAGAAATATTATCAGCTTGCATCACAGGGTACATCTGACCTTACTTCAGCGGTATATTACAATGACCGTCCGCCGGAAATGATGTTTTATCAGGCATTGGCTGAAAGAAATCTGGGAAATATAAAAAAATCAAAGAGCCTGCTTAACAGAATGATAAATTACGGTCTTGAACACATGTACGATAAGCAGCATATAGACTACTTTGCGGTATCACTGCCTGATTTTCTTATTTTCGAAACAGACCTTGATAGAAAAAACAGAGCTGATTGCAATTATCTTATAGCACTTGGATATATAGGTCTTGGCGAAAAGGAAAAAGCAGAAAAATATATATCCCTCGGTCTTAATGAAATAGCATCGCATCAAGGGCTTTGCGAAATTAATAACTTATTCAGAAAGGATAACGAATGATGAAATGTTTAGATTTGTCAGGTATTTGGAGATATGAAACTGACATAAACAATGTGGGTATAGAAGAAAAATTCTATACCCGCAAACTAAAAAATGATAACTTCATTCTTCCCGGTGATGCGTGTTCAAACAGAGTCGGAACAGCATTTTCCCAGCCTGAAGAAATGACACGTGAAACAGTCCGCCATCTTACACCTGCGTATTCCTATGTAGGTGTTTTGTGGCTCCAAAGAACATTTATACTTCCAGAGGAATATGAAAATAAATCTTTATCACTTTTTTTAGAACGTGTAAATATTGCGTCTGACTTGTGGATAGACGGCAAAAAAATTGACCGCCGTATAATCCAAATTTCAACGTCTCATATTTATAACCTTACAGGAAAAATCAAAGGCGGAGAACATACTATAACTCTTCGCATTGATAACAGTAATCTCCTTAATATAGATAATATGGCAAGCGGTTATTCTCCCGATACCCAGTCAATATGGAACGGCATTATCGGGAAAATCGAGTTAAGATGCGAAAATATTTTTCACACATCAAATATACAAGTTTTTCCCGATAAAGAATCTGTACACATTAAACTTACAGCCCATTCAGACTGTGCCAAACCTAATGACAGACGTAAAGTTAAATTCCGCATTTGTGCCTTTTCACCTACCGGTAAGGAGTTAAAAGAAAAAAAATATACTGCTGTTCTTTATAACAGTAAGCAAATAATTCATCTTGACTATCCAATTAAAAAACCTGTTTTATGGGATGAATTTAATCCTGCACTTTATACATTAAAAGTACAGATGGAATATGATAAAATATGCGATGAAAAAACAGTAACATTCGGCATGAGAACAATATCTGTATCAGGTAAGGATTTTGTGCTAAACGGAAAGAAAATTGCACTTCGAGGTACACTTGACTGCGGAATTTATCCGCTTACAGGTTACCCTCCTACTGACCTTAAAACGTGGCTTAATACATTTAATACTATAAAGTCATACGGGCTTAACCATGTTCGTTTTCATGCCTGGTGTCCGCCTGAAGCTGCATTTACAGCGGCTGATATGACAGGTATGTATGTACTTGCCGAAATGCCACTTTGGCTTAACCACGATGTTTGTGTCCTTGAAACAGGTGACGATCCAATACACAAGATATATTATCACCAGGAAGCTGTAAACATTTCAGAGCAGTTCGGAAACCACCCGTCATTTATAATGTTCTCAAACGGCAATGAACTTTTGGGAGATTTTGAAATGCTCGAAAATCTCACCACTCAAATTAAAGCATTGGATAACCGCCGTCTTTACACACTGACTTCAAACTTTGACCGTCCCGTAACACCCGCTGATGACTACCTCTCAGCCTTTGAAGCATCGGGACATAGGGTAAGAATACAAGTATTTCACGATGTGGTTTCTGAGCACACAAAACTTTGCTATAACGACGCCGTAAAGGATACACCTGTTCCTGTTGTGTCATTTGAAGTCGGTCAGTACTGCGTATATCCAAATGTGGATTCTACCGCCGACTATACAGGAAATCTTATACCCGGTAATTTTGAAGTCATAAAAAAGGATATGATAAAAAAGAACGTTTATCATAAACTAAATGACTATATAAAAGCCTCAGGACACCTTGCTAAACTTTTATACAAGGAGGATATTGAATGTTCACTCCGTACACATCACATGGGCGGTTTTGAGCTTTTGGGACTTTCTGACTATACAGGACAGTGTACCGCAACTGTTGGTCTGCTTGATGTTTTCTATAAAACTAAGAACCTTATAACACC
>CALXQE010000082.1 GCA_944390495.1 uncultured Clostridia bacterium | reverse complement strand
GCTGATTTTTTTGAAAATAGATTAGACGGATACGATGAACACATGATGACCAACATTGAAGCGGCAGATGAGTTTTATCCCTTTACGGCTAAGCGGTTACCGACTACCGAAAACTGCCATATACTTGATTTGGGTTGTGGCACAGGATTGGAGTTAGAAGAATACTATCTGCTAAATCCGTCCGCAAAGGTAACGGGTGTCGATTTATCGCAAGGAATGTTGTCGGCGCTAAAAAAGAAATTTGCCGACAAAGACATCACTTTGATTTGCGATTCCTATTTTGATGTGCCTTTTGGCGAGAACGTATTTGATGCAGCGGTGTCGGTGGAGAGTTTACACCATTTTACAAAGGAAGAAAAAGTGCCTTTATATGCCAAATTACATAGGGCATTGAATGATGGTGGATATTTTGTGCTGACGGACTACTTCTCTTTGTCTGATGAGGAGGAACAGATGCACCGACAAAACTTGATTGCATTGAAATCAGAGCAAGGAATTGCCGATGATGCGTTTTACCATTACGACACTCCCCTTACTGTAAAACACGAAACAGAAGCACTTCTGGAAGCAGGTTTTTCTTCTGTTGAGGTGCTGAAGAATTGGGGAGCGACCTATACAATAAAAGCAGTTAAGTAAATTCCAATTTACCAATTGGTTATATTAAAATAGATATGGAAGATCACCATGATTTCGGTTATGGACTTCGCAAAGAATTTTGGCATAGAGGAATTGCCACAGAAGCAGGAATGGCTGTTATTGAGCAAGCGAAAAAAGACGGTATTCCATATATCACAGCAACGCATGATATAAATAATCCAAGAAGTGGAAACGTTATGAAAAAGTTAGGAATGATATACTGCTATTCCTACGAAGAACAATGGCAGCCTAAAAACTTTCCTGTGATATTTAGAATGTATCAGCTCAATTTTAATACTGACGACGATTTTGTATATAATAAGTATTGGAATATGTACGATAACCACTTTATTGAAAAATTTTGATTATAAAATATAAAAATGTGTTCCGTTATTTTCGGAACACATTTTTTATATATCCTGATGATAAAATCGGGAAAATAGAAATTAATAAATAGCTGTAACGTGGCTGAATTTCAATGACTGCAAAAACAGCTGCAAAGCAAAGTATTATAAAAGTAAATATCATAAGTTCATCTTTTTTTCTGTAATTTATTAATGTACCGCAGCTCATCAAAATTATTAAAGCCATAAATGCAGATCCAAAACGACGTACAACAAACTGAGATATGTTAGGATGTTTATCGATATTCATTGACCAATCATAAGTAAATTCACCTGTTTGGAAAATAGCTTTACCAATCATAAGTCCCACAGGCGGCGGAGTAATCCTCGTTTTTAATGTTTCATTTAGCTTTTTTTCATCGTTTACGAGCAAGTTATCCTCACTGCTCCAGCAACCTAATGTTTCTTTATTAAGTCCTACAACTATTTTATATTTCAAATTTCCTGATAAGATTGACCTGTTTGTAATATTGCCTTGAATAATTTTATCTGCCGCAAAAAGTGATCCAAAAAATACTACTGTATAAATTACGAAACAGATAACTTTTTTCAAGTCCTTATTCTTTAATATATCATACACACATAACACACCAAAAGCAATAATCACAATATACATTTCAGGACGAAGCAAATGACTTAGTGCTGTAAGTACACCGCATAAAATAATATTAATATATTTATTTTTAATAGGTTTTCTTATATATACCCATAATGCGGCGGTAAAAAAGAATAATGCACTATGTTGATTTGTAAGTACAGGTAAAAAAAACAATACAACAGGATTTAATCCGCTTATGGCCAATGTAAATATACCTGCCTTATCTCCAAACATTTTTTTTGCAATATCAGATGCAAATATACACGTTAAAAAGGACAATAGTCCGTTAACAATTTGTATTGATAAGAAATTACCACCAAACAATTTAAGAATAAATGTTTGATACATTATAAAGGGCATATGTGCTGACCATTCGTTGTTATAAGGCGTTGACATATTATCAAGAGTTTCTTTCCAGCTTCCTATCGGTGTATCACATAATATTTTTGATAAATCTAAAGTAACTTTAAAATCAGATGTAGGTTCTATTTTCCATATAAATAAAATTAATAATCTAAGTATAAGTGCTGCTATAATAAATAGTATATACGAATACTTCCATTTACATATCCATTTTACTACTAATATAGTTATAATAGCAGCCGCAGTCATACATATACCATAAACAGCTGAAATAAAATTTACGGTAATGTTATAATTTACGTACATGCTGTCACTGAAGAAAATATTACTAAATCCAACTGTAAGTTGTCCTATAATAAGTAATATGGCACAGATAAAGACTAAAACTTGTGAAAAATCATACTTTTTAATTTTCATAGTTCTTTATCAAAAGGTTTTCAAATTCCTTATTATCTTTCGTTTTTTGAAGATACATAAGAAAATGTGCAAAATTTTCTGTCCGTGAATCCTTTGCTATTTCACGTCTTAAAATTTGACTTGCTAAAAGTTCTTCACTTGTCAAAAGATCTTCTTCACGGCGTGTACCTGATTTTAAAATATCAATAGCAGGGAAAATTCTTTTTTCCTGGAGATTTCTTTCAAGTTTTAGTTCCATATTACCTGTACCTTTAAATTCTTCAAATATTACATCATCCATACGGCTGCCAGTTTCAACAAGTGCAGTTGCTAAAATAGTAAGACTTCCGCCGTTTTCAATATTTCTTGCTGCACCAAAGAATTTTTTAGGTTTAAACAGTGCGTCAGGATCAAGACCTCCGGACAATGTTCTTCCTGTTGGCTGTACTGTTAAATTGTATGCACGTGCTAAACGTGTAATAGAATCAAGCAAAATAACAACATCTTTTTCTTGTTCAACAAGTCTTTGTGCTCTTTCAAGTACCATTTCTGCAACTTTACAGTGATTTTCAGGCATTTGGTCAAAAGTTGAATAAATAACTTCACCTTCAACTGAACGCTTAATATCAGTTACTTCTTCAGGACGTTCATCTATTAAAAGTACAATTAATTTTATATCAGGATAATTTGTTGTAATTGACTGGGCAATCTGTTTAATAATTGTAGTCTTACCTGCCTTAGGCGGTGCAACAATCATTCCTCTTTGTCCCCTTCCTATTGGAGCAACAATATCGATAAGTCTTGAAGCAAGTTTATCCTTTTTACCTGTGTCAAGCACTATTCTTTCCTTAGGATAAATAGGTGTTAATCTTTCAAATGGCTTACGCTTAAGGGCCTTTTCAAGTGGATCATCATTTATTGTTTTTACGAATAAAAGAGGTGAATATTTATCTTCATCCTGTGACGGACGACAATCTCCGACGATTTCATCACCTGTCTTTAAATTAAAACGACGTATTTGTGTAGGTGAAACATATATGTCATCTTTACCTGACATATAATTTTCCATTCTTAAAAAACCAAAACCATCACTCATTACATCAAGAACGCCTTTTACCTCTATTACGTCAGCAGGGCGTTCTCTTTTTTTAGGCTTTTGATTTTCTCTTTCTTCCTGTGCCATTTGTTCACGCTTTGCACGAATTAATGCTATTATTTCATCTTTTTTCAATGCAGAAATTTTTTCAATTTCTAATCCTTGTGCAATCTGTTTTAATTCTTCTTTTGTCTTTCGCTCAAGTTTCACTCCATCTTGCATATTTATTCTCCTTTAATTTTTTGATTAATTATATAATTATATTTGTTTCATGGATTTAATAAGAACAAAAATTACTGAAATTATTATAATCATTAGTATAAAAACAAGTTATTTTAATCAAATAAATTTTGATGTGTATTAGATTATATCATATATTAACCGTAATTAAAATACACAAATAAAACAAATTTACAAAAAACACTCCGACAAGGGCGATTTCCCAAGACGGAGTGTAATTTTTAGTAAGCGCCGGTAAACGCTTTCGTTTGGAGCTAACGAGCGGAGTCGAACCGCCGACCTCTTCATTACCAATGAAGTGCTCTGCCTACTGAGCTACGTCAGCATCAACGTTACAATTATATAATCATAATATTACTAAAACATTTCAATACGATTTATATAACTATTAAATTATAATATATTTTATGAATTTTGTCAATAGTTTATTAACAAATTGCATAAAAAGAACCGTCAAAAATGACGGTTCTTTCAAAAATTATTCTATTTCATTGTTGTCTACTTCTTCGCCGTTAATTGTAATATTAATGTCTTTGTACATACTCATACCTGTACCTGCCGGTATAAGCTTACCGATAATAACATTTTCCTTAAGACCAAGAAGTGGGTCAACCTTACCTTTAATAGCTGCATCTGTAAGAACTTTTGTTGTTTCCTGGAATGATGCTGCTGAAAGGAATGATTCAGTAGCCAAAGAAGCTTTTGTAATACCAAGAAGAACAGGTGATGCAGTTGCAAATTCACTGCCGCCTTTTTCTTTTACTCTTTCATTAGCCTCTTCAAGCTCAAACTTATCAACAAGTGAACCGATAAGAAGATCAGTTTCACCTGCTTCTTCTACTCTTACCTTACGAAGCATCTGACGAGTAATAACCTCAACGTGCTTATCGTTAATGTCAACACCCTGCATACGGTATGTTCTCTGAACTTCACGAGCAATATATACCTGTACGGCATGAGGGCCTTTGATATGAAGAATATCATTAGGATTAACAGAACCAACAGTAAGTTCGTCACCGGCTTCAATAACATCGCCATCGTGAACTTTAATACTTGAACCATAAGGAATTGTATAAGTTTTAGCTTCACCGATTTCATCGTTTGTAACTATAACTTCTCTCTTACGCTTTGATTCAGTAACAGTAACAGTACCGCCGATTTCTGAAATTATTGCAAGACCCTTAGGACGTCTTGCCTCAAACAATTCCTCTACACGAGGAAGACCCTGCGTAATATCGCTTCCTGAAGCAACACCGCCGGCATGGAAAGTACGCATTGTAAGCTGTGTACCCGGTTCACCGATTGACTGTGCGGCAATAATACCAACTGCTTCACCGACATTAACAAGTTCACCTGTTGCAAGGTTTGTACCGTAACACTTAGCACATACACCAATCTTTGATTTACATGTAAGAACACTTCTTATATATACTTTAGTAATACCTGCATTTATAATAGAATTTGCCTGATCGTCTGTTATAAGCTCTCCGCCCTTTGCAAGAACCTTTCCTGTTTCAGGATGAAGTACATCTTCCATTGCAGTACGTCCTACAATTCTGTCATAAAGAGGCTCAATACTTTCTTTGCCGTCAGTAATTTCAGTTACCCATTCACCCTCATCAGTACCGCAGTCAATTTCACGGACAATAACGTCCTGTGATACGTCAACAAGACGGCGTGTAAGGTAACCTGAGTCAGCTGTTCTAAGAGCTGTATCTGTAAGACCTTTACGTGCACCGTGAGAAGAAATGAAATATTCAAGTACATTAAGACCTTCTCTGAAGTTAGCACGGATAGGAATTTCAACTGTTCTACCCTGTGTATCCGCCATAAGACCACGCATAGCTGCAAGCTGACGAATCTGGTTAACGCTACCACGGGCACCTGAGTCAGCCATCATGAATATTGGATTAAACTCACCAAGATGTGCCATCATGGCGTCTGTTACTTCACCTGATGCCTTTGACCAAATCTTAATTGTCTGCTGATAACGTTCTTCATTTGTAAGCATACCTGCCTGATACATCTGCATGATACTTTCAACCTGCTTTTCTGCATCTGCAAGTATTTCCTTTTTCTTTGCAGGAACTTCGATATCTGATACGGCAACTGTTATTGCACCCTTTGTTGAGTACTTATAACCTGTTGCCTTGATTTTATCAAGAACTTCAGCAGTCTGTGAAGTACCGCATACTCTGATACACTTATCTATAATTTTACCAAGCTGTTTTTTACCTACTATAAAGTCAACCTCAAGATTAAATGCGTTATCAGGATCTGTTCTGTCAACATATCCGATATTTTGAGGAATATTGTTATTGAAAATAATTCTTCCGACAGTTGTACCGATAAGTTTTGACTTCATCTCACCATTGATTTCTTTTGTAACTTCAACAAGTATTCTTTCATGAAGAGAAACTTCATGGTTATCATAAGCAAGAAGTGCTTCATCAAATGATGTATATTTCTTGATAAGAAGTGACTTAATTTCAGTCATTATCTTCTTAAGTGAAATTTCAAGTGATTTTCCGGGAAGTACAAGAGTAATCGGATTTGCATGAATTTCTGTTTCATTCATCAAAACTTCCGGAAGCTCTCTCATATATTTAAGTGCTTCTCTTACATCTGTAAAGCTCTTGATAGGAGCTTCTTCGTCATACAGCACAAAACTTTCTTCCTGTTCCATAGCTGAAAGTCTTTCCAAAAGTACACCGAATTTTGCTTCGTCATCAAGAATTTCATCTATAAGCTTTTCATAATGTTCCTTTTGAAGTGTTAAGTAGTAACTACCAAGAATCATATCCTGTGTAGGTACTGTAACAGGGTGTCCGTCCTGCGGTTTTAGAAGGTTATTTGCAGAAAGCATTAAGAATCTTGCTTCTGCCTGTGCTTCAGGTGACAAAGGTACGTGAATAGCCATCTGGTCACCGTCAAAGTCAGCATTATAAGCTGTACAAACAAGCGGATGAAGTTTTAGAGCACGTCCTTCAACAAGTCTTGGTTCAAATGCCTGAATACCAAGTCTGTGAAGAGTAGGTGCACGGTTTAGAAGAACAGGATGCTCCTTAATAACGTCTTCAAGAACGTCCCAAACCTCCGGTTTAGTTCTTTCAACCATTCTCTTTGCACTCTTTATATTATGAGCAAGTCCTCTTGAAACAAGTTCCTTCATTACAAAAGGCTTGAACAATTCAATAGCCATTTCCTTAGGAAGACCACACTGATAAATCTTCATTTCAGGACCAACTACGATAACGCTACGACCTGAATAGTCAACACGCTTACCCAAAAGGTTCTGACGGAAACGTCCCTGTTTACCTTTAAGCATATCTGAAAGAGATTTTAAAGGTCTGTTACCAGGACCTGTTACAGTTCTTCCACGACGTCCGTTATTAATAAGTGCGTCAACAGCTTCCTGTAACATTCTCTTTTCGTTTCTTATAATAATATCCGGTGCACCAAGTTCCAAAAGTCTCTTTAAACGGTTATTTCTGTTAATAACACGTCTGTAAAGGTCATTAAGGTCACTTGTCGCAAAACGTCCACCGTCAAGCTGAACCATTGGACGAAGTTCAGGCGGTATTACCGGAACAACAGTAAGAATCATCCATTCCGGTCTGTTTCCTGAAAGTCTGAATGCTTCAACTATTTCAAGACGTTTAATAATTCTTGCTTTCTTCTGACCTTGAGCAACTTCAAGCTCAGCTTTAAGTTCAGCACTTAGCTTTTCAAGATCAATTTTTTCAAGCAAAGTTTTAATTGCTTCAGCACCCATGCCGGCTTCAAACTTATCACCATATTTTTCATAAGCCTCTCTATATTCAGTTTCAGAAAGAATTTGATTTTGCATAAGGTTTGAAGTACCCGGGTCAGTTACTATATAAGCAGCAAAGTAAAGAACTTTTTCAAGCTGTCTTGGTGAAAGGTCAATGATAAGACCCATAGATGAAGGAACACCTTTAAAGTACCAGATATGAGATACAGGAGTAGCAAGTTCGATATGTCCCATTCTCTCACGTCTTACCTTTGCCTTTGTTACTTCAACACCACAGCGTTCGCAGACTTTGCCTTTAAATCTTATTTTTTTATACTTACCGCAGTGACACTCCCAGTCTTTAGTAGGACCGAAAATCTTTTCACAGAAAAGTCCGTCCTTTTCAGGCTTTAGTGTACGGTAATTTATAGTTTCGGGCTTCAAGACTTCACCGTGTGACCAGCTTAGTATTGTTTCCGGAGAAGCCAAGCCTATTTTAATTGCTTCAAAGCTGTTAAATTCTAACATTTAAAAACCTCCATAATCTATCAAACAAGTCTAATTCACACGTTAAGTTTAAAGGTCATCATCATCATCAAAAGTCTCGTTCATATTATCGAAATCACCATCGCCTAAATCATCGTCATCAAAATCTGAATCAAGAACCATACTTGCATCATCAAGATCGTTCTCTTCGATAGTATCGGCAATTCCATCTCTGTCTTCCATTGTCTGAACAAGCTCTTCACTTACAACTCCCTCATCCTCTTCTTCAAATGAAGCATCAAGGTCAATTTCTTCCATATTATGGTTAAGAATTCTAATATCAAGTGCAAGTGACTGAAGTTCCTTAACAAGAACCTTAAATGATTCAGGTATTCCTGATTTAGGAATATTTTCACCCTTAACAATAGCCTCATAGGTTTTAACACGACCTACAATATCGTCGGATTTAACAGTCAGTATTTCCTGAAGTGTATAAGCTGCACCATAAGCTTCAAGTGCCCAAACTTCCATTTCACCGAAACGCTGTCCGCCGAACTGTGCTTTACCACCAAGCGGCTGCTGAGTAACAAGTGAATATGGACCTGTTGAACGTGCGTGAATCTTATCATCAACAAGGTGGTGCAATTTCAGATAGTACATGATACCGACAGTAACAGGGTTATCAAACTTTTCACCTGTACGTCCGTCATATACAACTGACTTAAAGTCAGGTCTTAAACCTGCTTCTTTAAATGCCATTTTAATATCTTCATCCTGTGCACCGTCAAAAACAGGAGTAGCAAGCTTTATAAATCTGCCTTCTCTTGCCTTATCCTTTGCACTTATGATATTTTTCTTAAAGTTTTCATCAACAATTGTGTTTTCAAGCTCTTGTCTTGTTTTTAGGCTCAAACATCTGTATGCGTAACCTAAGTGCATTTCAAGGACCTGACCGATATTCATACGTGAAGGTACGCCAAGTGGATTTAGTACAATTTGAAGCGGAGTACCATCTTCAAGGAACGGCATGTCTTCCTGTGGAAGAACTCTTGAAACGACACCCTTATTACCATGACGACCGGCCATCTTATCACCAACTGAAATCTTTCTCTTCTGTGCAATTACACAGCGAACAACTTCATTTACTCCAGGTGACAATTCGTCGCCGTTTTCTCTTGTAAATTTCTTTACATCTATAATAATACCACATTCACCATGAGGTACACGAAGTGAAGTATCTCTTACTTCCCTTGCCTTTTCACCAAATATTGCACGAAGAAGTCTTTCTTCAGCAGTAAGTTCAGTTTCACCCTTAGGAGTAACCTTACCTACAAGAATATCGCCTGCATGAACTTCAGCACCTATTCTTATAATACCCTGTTCATCAAGGTCTTTTAGTGAATCTTCTGAAACGTTAGGAATATCTCTTGTTATTTCTTCAGGACCAAGTTTAGTATCACGTGCTTCACATTCATATTCCTCCATGTGAATTGAAGTGAATACATCATTTTTAACAAGTTCTTCACTTATAAGAACAGCGTCCTCGTAGTTATAACCTTCCCAAGTCATAAATCCTATAAGGATATTTTTACCAAGTGCAAGTTCACCGTTATCCATAGCAGGACCGTCTGCAATAATATCATTTCTCTTTACTCTCTCACCCTGAGCAACGATAGGTCTTTGATTTATGCAGGTACTCTGGTTTGAACGAGCAAATTTTATAAGCTTATGAGTGTGTCTTATACCACTGTCGCCTCTTATTACTATAACATCAGATGCAACTTTTTCAACAACACCGTCTTCTTTAGCAAGTACAGCACTACCACTGTCTTTTGCAACCTTATGTTCCATACCTGTACCAACAATAGGTGAATCTGTTGTTAAAAGAGGCACTGCCTGACACTGCATGTTAGAACCCATAAGTGCACGGTTAGCGTCATCGTTTTCAAGGAATGGAATACAAGCTGTAACAACTGATACAAGCTGTCTCGGCGATACGTCCATGTAGTCAATCTTACTTGCAGGAACTTCCACAATTTCATCACGGTAACGAGCAGATACCTTTTTATCAAGGAAACGTCCGTTTTCATCAAGTGGCTCATTAGCCTGTGCTATAATAAATTCGTCCTCTACATCAGCAGTCATGTAAATTATATCATTAGTTACACAGCCTGTTTCCTTATCAACACGTCTGTAAGGAGCTTCTATAAAGCCATACTGGTCAATTTTAGCAAATGTAGCAAGAGAAGTAATAAGACCGATGTTAGGACCTTCAGGAGTTTCTATCGGACACATTCTTCCGTAGTGAGAATAGTGAACGTCACGAACTTCGAATCCGGCTCTTTCTCTTGACAAACCGCCTGGACCTAATGCTGAAATTCTTCTCTTATGACGAAGTTCTGCAAGAGGGTTAGGCTGGTCCATGAACTGTGAAAGCTGTGATGAACCGAAAAATTCATTTATAGTTGCTATTATAGGTCTTATATTAATTAATGATGTAGGTGTAATAATTTCAAGTTCCTGAGTTGACATTCTCTCACGAACAGTTCTTTCCATTCTTGCAAGACCGATTCTAAACTGATTTTGAAGAAGTTCACCAACACTTCTTATTCTTCTGTTTCCAAGGTGGTCTATATCGTCAATTTTACCGATACCATTTGCAAGATTAATGCAGTAGTTTACTGATGCAAACATATCATCTACAATAATATGTTTAGGTGAAAGTTCGTCTATTCTTGCCCAAAGCTGTTCTTTAATTTCATCTTCAGTCTGAGCATTTTCAAGTATTTCCTCAAGTATACTCTTTCTTACTTTATCAACAGGATAATCTTCAACTTCAAAATCAATGTACTCATCAAGATAAACCATGTTATTTGAGAATACTCTTACCTTCTTTCCTTCAACAAGAAGCTCTACTCTGTTGACACCTGCTCTTTCGATTTGTTCTGCAAGTTCTGCTGAAATAGCATCTCCTTCATTTGCGATTATTTCGCCTGTTCTCGGATCTGCTACCGGTTCAGCAAGAGTTTTACCTTTAATTCTTGCACTAATTGCAAGTTTTTTATTAAATTTATATCGTCCAACCCTTGCAAGATCATATCTTCTTGGGTCAAAGAACATATTCATAATAAGTGACTCTGCATTTTCTACATTAAGAGGTTCACCGGGACGAAGTCTTTTATATATTTCAAGAAGTCCTTCTTCTCTTGAATCAGTAGTATCCTTTTCAAATGTTGCAAGAAGTCTTATATCTTCACCGAACATATCAAGAATTTCGGCATTAGAACCAAGTCCCATAGCACGTAAAAGTACAGTTACGGGAAGTTTTCTTGTTCTGTCTATTCTTACTGAGAATACATCGTTTGAATCTGTTTCATATTCCAGCCATGCACCTCTGTAAGGTATAACTGTTGACTTATAAAGTGGTTTACCTGTCTTATCACGTTCAAATTCGTAGTAAATACCAGGTGAACGAACAAGCTGACTGACAATAACACGTTCAGCACCGTTTATAATAAAGGTACCCTGTTCTGTCATAAGCGGGAAATCACCCATAAATATTTCCTGTTCTTTAATTTCGCCTGTTTCCGTATTAATAAGTCTTACACTTACTTTAAGCGGAGCGGCATACTTTGCATCTCTTTCCTTACATTCCTCAACTGTATACTTTGAATTATAGTCAAGGCGGTAATCAAAAAATTCAAGAACAAGTTTTCCTGCATGGTCTGTTATAGGTGAAATATCGTGAAATATTTCTTTAAGACCTTCCTCAAGAAACCACTTGTAAGAATTTTTCTGTACTTCAATAAGGTTGGGCATATCCAAAACTTCTTTAATTTTTGAATAGCTCAGACGCACATTCTTTCCTGCTTCTACTTCATGCATCATTTTACTAAATCACCTCATCATTAATAAGTAGTTTCAGTTCTTTATCCTAATTTTTTCCCTATAAATTTAGGGTTGCTTTTTGTATATATTCATGCTATAATACATACAATGATAATGTTAAATGAATAGGATAGTATCTAAAAATTAAGACTAAGATACAGTTTATTATACTATCACAAATTCTGCGGAATGTCAAGGGGCATACCGTATTTTTTTTGCAAGTAATTGATTTTTTTTTCTAAATAATATATAATTAAAGAAAAACTATATTTCATGGAGATTATTATGCCTAAATTTAACTACAAACCGGATTTTATACCCGTATCAACGGATTTTATAGAAAACTACATGCCAAAGGCAAATGGTGCATATGTAAAAGTATATCTTTTATCACTTCATCTTTCAATGTCAAAGGGTGAAATGACAACCGCACAGATGGCGTCTATTTTAAATCTTATTGAAAGTGACGTTGTAAATGCACTTGATTACTGGAATAAAGAAGGTGTTCTTGTTTATTCAAATGACAATGTTCTATTTAAAGGAGCAGAAGAAGTTCCTGCAAATAATTATACTGATAACAACAACGATTCAGTGTCAAAAAAATCTATATCACAAATTTCAGATGAAATATCATCTAATAAAATGCTTGCAGACCTTTGTGCTCTATCACAGGAAATACTCGGAAAACCACTTAAAGATAAAGATATAGAAACACTTTACTGGTTTTATGATGAACTCGGACTTTCACCTGAAGTTATTACAATTCTACTTGAATATTGTGTTTCAAAGGATAAACGCAATATGAATTATATTGAAAAAGTAGCAATTTCATGGCATAAAAACGGAATTGTAACACTTGAAGCGGCAGATAAATATATAAACGCAGAAAAAGAAAAAGGAAATTATCTTTATTCAATAAAAAAACTTCTCGGAATAGATAACAGAAATCTAACAAAAACAGAAGAAACATATCTTAAAACATGGCATGACAGTTACGGTATGGACGAAAATATGGTTGGACTTGCCTATGAATACTGTGTAGCACATACTAATAAAATGTCATTTCCGTATATGAATTCAATTTTAAAACGCTGGAATGAAATAGGTATTCACACAATTGAAGCTGCTGAAAAAGACCACAATGATTTCAAAAATAAAAATAACAACACTAATCTTGACGTTTACAGCGATAATAATGTAGACTATGACGAACTTGAAAAAATGATGCAGGATAATATGTAAAAACAGTACGAACAAATGTTCGTACTGTTTTTATAACAAAAAAAACCGCTCTATTTGAGCGGTTTTTTTATTTATCAAATTATGATTAGCAGTTTTCAGCGAAATACTTAATTGTTCTAACCATCTGTGATGTGTATGAATTTTCGTTATCATACCAAGAAACAACCTGTACTTCATATAGACCGTTGCCAAGTTCGCAAACCATTGTTTGAGTAGCATCGAACAATGAACCATATCTCATACCGATAACGTCTGAAGAAACGATAGCTTCTTCGTTGTAACCGAATGATTCTGAAGCAGCAGCCTTCATAGCAGCGTTGATACCGTCAACTGTTACGTTGTCGCCCTTAACAACAGCTGTAAGAATTGTTGTTGAACCTGTTGGAACAGGAACTCTCTGAGCTGAACCGATAAGCTTACCGTTAAGTTCAGGAATAACAAGACCGATAGCCTTTGCAGCACCTGTTGAGTTAGGAACGATATTTGCAGCACCTGCTCTTGCTCTTCTAAGGTCACCCTTTCTGTGAGGACCGTCAAGAATCATCTGGTCGCCTGTGTAAGCGTGGATTGTTGACATGATACCTGACTGAATAGGAGCATACTTGTTAAGAGCATCAGCCATAGGAGCAAGACAGTTTGTTGTACATGAAGCAGCTGAAATAATCTTATCATCTGCTGTAAGTGTCTTTTCGTTTACTGAGTAAACAATTGTCTTTAGGTCATTACCAGCTGGAGCTGAGATAACAACTTTCTTTGCACCTGCATCAATGTGAGCCTGTGACTTTTCCTTTGATGTATAGAAACCTGTACATTCAAGTACAACGTCTACGCCGATTTCTCCCCAAGGAAGTTCTGCAGCGTTAGCCATTGCATAAATCTTTAGTACTTTACCGTCAACTGTAAGTGTACCAGCTTCATCATCAGCTTCTACTGTGTGAAGATTTTCACCAATCTTACCGCAGTAACCGCCCTGAGCTGTATCATACTTTAAAAGATGTGCAAGCATTGAAGGCTTTGTCAAGTCGTTGATAGCAACAACCTCATAACCCTCTGCACCGAACATCTGTCTGAAAGCAAGACGTCCAATACGACCGAAACCGTTAATTGCAACTTTAACTGCCATTTTAAATTCCTCCTGAAAATAAATTTTTTCTTTTACCAGAGCATAGTACATGCCCATTTATCTATATTTTACCTCAAAATTACAAAATATACAAGAGTATTTTGTTAATTTTATATCATAAAAGTTATATTTCTTCTTTTTGCACAAAAACTATTATATTTATGTGTATTTTATATATAATTTTTATTCTGATAAAGTTATATCGTCTTTAAATTTCTGTATTCTTATATCTTCTCCGAAAAATTTGTAAAACATAAAATGTCCGTAAAGACGTGATGTAAAACGCATACTGTAAATTTGAGTTATTTCACGTATTTGAAGATTAGTATTTATAATCGTCTTTTTATTTTCTGAAATTCGTTCGTTTATTATATCAAATAAAAATGAGAGATTATTTTTATTTTGCGGTTCAGTTCCTAAATCATCAATTATAAGTAAATCTGCATTGTATATATTATCAATTATACTTTTATCGTTATTTTTTCCGAATCTGTATTCATCATTTATCATAAAAAGTTTTGTTGCCCTTGTATATACAACAGTCTTGCCTTTATCCATTAACTCCTTTGCAATGGCACTTGAAAGAAATGTTTTACCAAGACCTGTCTGACCGTAAAAAAGTATACTTTTTTCTTCCTTATCGAAATTTTCACAAAATTTTCTGCATCGGTTATAAATTTTAATCATATTTTCGTATGGTGATATACCGTCTGCATTTTTCTGCTTAGAGTAATAATCAAGTGAAAATGTATCAAAATTTTGCTTTTTTATAATATCCTCCATATTAGACATTGAGTATGCTTCATTTATAAGTTTTTGTGTAAAGCAACTGCATTTTTTTCCGTTTTCATCATAACCTGTATCTTGACATTTTTCGCATACATACCTATACTTGTCATAATCATCAGGAATATTATTTTCTTCCATTATCTGTTTTTTCTTTTGGTTTAAAATTTTTAAATTTTCTTTAAAATCTCTGTTATATTCCGCCGCCTTATCAGGATTTTTTAAAATGTTATTGGTGTTTTCAAAACCACGTCTGAATATTTCTTTTTCTATTTCATCAAGCTGAGGGTATTTTTGACGTACTTCCCTTATACGCCTGTCCCTTTCATTTGATGCGTACGAACGAAGCTGTTCATACTCGTTCATTATCTTGTTTACTATTCTTTCATCGTTCATTTATTCCACCTCCCTCATTTTATTCATTACTTCAACTATTTCGTCCTTCTTTTGAAGTATCTCATCAAATCGTTTAATATACTCAAGGGGGTCTTTAAAATTAAAAATTCTTTCAATCCTGTCACCATAAACAAGTTTTGACGATCCACCGCCACCAAGAGCTATTATAGTTTGTTTTTCCTCCATGATATTTACGTTATATGTACTCATATAACCGTCCTTTGCATAACCAACATTTTCAAGGTTACCTGAAATATTTTTTTGACGATACATATAGTAAGGCTTTCTTCCCGTCCCAGACATACGTTTTTGTGTATATGAAAGCATTTCATTCATATCCTGTGCTTTTGCAAGTTCAGTATCTGTAAATCTAAGGTTTGCAGCACGTTTTATACACATAGAATGTACAGTTATATTTTCCGGATCAAGTTTTATAACTTCATCAAGGCTGTAACGGAACATATCAACAGTTTCATCAGGAAGTCCTGCTATTAAATCTGTGTTGATATTATCAAAACCTGCATCTCGTGCCATTTTAAAGCACTTTTTAAATAAATCAGGTGTATGTTTTCTTCTGACCTTTACTAAAGTTTCACTATTCATTGTCTGAGGATTTATACTTATTCTGTTTACTCCCCCGTTTTTTGCTTCTTTTAGTTTTTCAAAGGTTATTGTATCAGGTCTGCCTGCCTCTAAAGTAAACTCCTTAATTTTACTGAAATCAAAATTACTTTTAAGCCTATTAAATATACTTTTTAAATGATACGCTTCAAGAGTGGTAGGTGTACCGCCGCCTATATATATATTTTCTACATACCAGCCCATTTTCTTTATAATTTCTGATGATTTATCAATTTCAAGGAGTAATTTTTCAACAAACTCATCCATATATTTACCGCTTACCCTTATATCAGTTGATACAAAAGAGCAGTAAAGACATCTTGTAGGACAAAATGGTATTCCTATGTACAAACTTACACTGTTTTCACCTATATTATCAAGAAGTATCTTTTCATTTTCAGCAACTGTCATTGCAAGATTAGCCTTTTCGTCAGATACTTCATAGACATTCTTTAATATTTCAAATACCTTTTCTCTGCTGTTACCTTCCTCCATAAGTTCACGAACAACCTTTGCAGGACGTATTCCGCTCATTACTCCCCACGGAAGATTTACATTTTTAATTTTCTTTGCAGCATGACAAAACGACTTCGTACATGAAGCCGTAAATATCTTTTTAATTAGCTGTTTATCTTTATTTTCACTGTCGAAATCATAATAGTAATCTTCGAAATATGTATCACTGTCATATATGATTTCCGTATAAACATTTATTCTTTTGTCCTTATACTCAAAATTTGAATATACATATACATCATCTGAAACATCGAAAAAAAGCTTATAAAAAAGCTTCATTTCGTAATCACATTCATAACCATTTTGGACAATAAGCATTTTTTCAATTCCTTACATACAAGTTAAATTTCTTTTCGTAACCAACTGATGAACTTTCTCCATGACCTGGAAAAACCTCTATCTCATCATCTAAAGCATATATTTTTGTTTTTATAGAATTAACAAGCGTATCTTGATTTCCTGTCGGTAAATCACTTCTGCCTATACTTCTTAAAAACAAAGTATCACCTGTAAAAAGCTTTTTATTATCTACAAGATAACAAACACCGCAGTTAGTGTGTCCCGGTGTGTATATACATTTAACATTAATTTTGTCTATCTTAAATTTTTCTCCGTCACCTAAAACTATATCACTTTTTTTAGCCGACAGGGCATATCCTAAACCTGAAAGAGATAAATTAATATCAGGATCAGTTATATTTATACTTGCCTTATCACCGCTTACAAGTAATGCACCTGTTTTTTCTCTTAAAGGCTCTAAATCTGAAATATGGTCATAATGACAATGTGTTATAAATATATATTTAATCTTTATTCCGTCATCTTCAGCTGATTTTAAAATTCCGTCACATTTATAACCCGGGTCAATTACAAATCCGTTTTTAGTATTTTCATCATAGACTATGTATGTGTTTTCATCTGTGTAATAGTTATTAACGGTTTTAATTTTCATAAACGTACTCTCCTTAGTTATAAAGTCTTACAGGCAAAATCATATAGATGTACGATTCATCGCCGTCAGCACTTCTGATAAAGCAACCGCTTGTAGGAGCTGAAAATTCCATTTTAACTTTATCTTCATCACAAGCAGTAAGAGCATCAAGCATAAAACGACAGTTAAATCCTATTAAAAGTTCTCCGCCGTCAAGTTCAACAGGAACAGTATCATTAACTTGTCCTTTTCCTGTGATACATGAAACGTCAATTTTATCATAAGCAATATTAAATCTTACAGGCACTTTATTTTCAGATTTTGCTGAAATATCATCGTTAATAAGAAGAAGTGCTCTTTCAAGGCTGTCTATAATATATCTCTTTTCAGCAACAACACTTATAGTATTAACAGCCGAAATAATTGCCTCATACTTTAGAAATTCACCGTCAAGAAGTCTTGAATAAAGCTGGAAATTACCGAAATCAAACAATACAGTTCTGTCAGAAACAATAATTTCAACCTTTTCATCTTCACCTTTAAGGATTTTTATAAGTTCCCTTAAAGTCATACCCGGTACTATCAGCTTGTTGTTATCAACACTTTCCTTTATTTCCTCTTTAACAACAGCAAGTCTGTGTCCGTCTGACGCAACAACATTTAAGTAATTATTCTTTATTTCAAAAAGTGCACCTGTTAAAACAGGTTTTTTACCTTCATTTTGAGCAACGAAAGCAATAGTTTTTCTTATAAGTCTTTTTAAACTTGACTGAGAAAGAGAAAATCTGAATTTTTCATCAAGTATAGGTGCATCTGGAAATTCATCAGGTGCAATACCTTGAATATTAAACTTACTTGAACCACTGCTTATTTTAGTTACATAGTTAGATGGGTTTACACTTATTGTAACATCACCATCAGGAAGTTTTCTTACTATTTCACCAAACATCTTTGAAGCAAGGGCTATTGTACCTCCTTCACTTACCTGACACTGGGAATTATATTCAATACATATATCTATATTATTACCTGTAAATACAACATTACCGTCACCGCTTGCATCTATCTTTATACATTCCAATATAGGCAAAGCAGTTTTAGGAGCAATAGCTCTTTGAACAGTATTTATTATATCTACAAGTTGTGGTTTACTGCAAACTAATTTCATCTTAAAAATCTCCTTGTTTATAAATTTTATCCACGCACGGCAAAATCAAATTTTCTGATATATTATATATATAAATATATTAATTATAATAATATTATTATTAAGCAGCGTGATTTGTTGGAAAAGTAGTTTAAATTAAGTAAATAAGCCAAATTTTATCAACAATTTATATATGGAATACATATTGATAACTTTGATTTATAAACTCTTTAAATTTTACAATTTTTTACATATTATTTTATCAACTGCTTATCCATATAGTTATTCGTAATTTATCCTACATAGATTCAAGGTCTTTCATGATATAGCTGATAGCTGAATCAAGTGACTCATCTAAACCTAATTCACTTTCTATTTTTTTAATATTATGAGTTACGGTACTTCTGTCCTTTGAAAATTCTTTTGAAATAGAAGTATCATTCATACCAAGCATTTTTTTACATAAATACATTGCTACTTGTCTTGGGATAGCAATATCTTTTGTTTTTATCTTACCTGTTATATCGTTTTCATTTATATTGTAGTAAACAGAAACTTTTTTAATAATTTTTTCAGGTGTTATTTTAACAGTATCATTAGCCGAAATAATTGATTTAATAGTTTCTTCTACAAATTCCATTGTAATATCTTTTCCTGTAATTTCAGACATTGAAATTACTTTAAGAAGTGCACCTTCAAGTTCACGAATACTTGAACGTATATTTTCGGCGATATATTCAAGTATATCTTCTTTTATTTCAATATTATGTTCAAGGGCTTTGTTTTGAAGAATAGCAATTCTTGTTTCAAAGTTAGGGACTGAAATGTCTATTGTAAAACCTTGACCGAAACGAGTTCTCATTCTGTCTGTAAGAGTAGTAAGATCTGCCGGACGACGGTCGGAGGTAATAACTATTTGTTTGTTAAGTGAGAAAAGTTCGTTGAAGGTGTGGAAAAATTCTTCCTGTACTCCTTCTTTCTTTTCAAGAAACTGAACGTCATCGACTAAAAGTACATCTGCGGCTCTGTATTTACTTCTAAACTTTTCCATAGTATTGGTATATTTATTGGTAGTATACTCCCTAAGTGCCGTTACGTATTCATTAGTCCAACGTTCAATAGTAACGTATATAATATTTGAATTCGGATATTTTTCTTTAATTCTGTTTCCGATTGCATGCATAAGATGAGTTTTACCGAGTCCGCTGTTACCATAAATAAAAAGAGGATTATCAATTTTACCGGGATATTCTGCCAATCTTTTTGCTGATTCGTATGCGACTAAATTTGACGGGCCTACTACAAAATTATCAAATGTATATTTTGGATTTACACTGTAAAGACTCATTTCATTTGAAGCAAACACGTCTTCATTATTTTGAGGTCTATCATCAGAATTATTTTCAGTTGTATCCTGCTTAACATCATTATCTTGTACAATAATTTTAAGAGAAAGCTTTTGACCTGTAACTCTTTCAAGAGTAGATTCAATAAATTTTTTATAGCGATATTCTATCAAGTTTTTATTTATTGATGTAGGCACTGAAATCGTAAAAGATGAACTTAACATTGAAACAGGTTCTGTCACCTTCATATGTACGTTAAATCCAACAGGGCTGATATTTTCCTTTAAGCTTTCAAGAGTTTTAGTCCAGATTTCAGTTATATCCATATCTACCATATTTCCTCCTTTTTATCATATTTTTAACAAATAGTGTTAAAATCAAACGTATAAAAAAATCTTTTAAAGTCTACTTTCTATAATATCAAATTTACGTAAATTAATCAAGAAAAATATTGAGATTTTTTTTATAATTATGTATAATTATATTATATTGAATATGTACATTTTTTTAAAATTATAATGGAAGGATATGATAGAAGGTGCCGAGATATAAGGTTTTTGCCGCTATTGATTTGGGGTCTACGGAAATAACAATGAAAATAGCACAGATTTCAAAAAAAGAAGGTATTACCGTTCTTGATACTGTAAAATACGATATTTCTATTGGAAAGGAAGTATATAGAACAGGAAAAATCAGCTATAATATTGTTGAAAAAATATGCTGCTGTTTTGAAGAATATCTGCGTATAATGAAGGAATACGGTGTTGATGAATATGTATGTTATGCTACTACTGCCGTAAGAGAGGCTTCAAACAGTGAATATATAATAGACCAGATAAATATAAGAACGGGGATAAAAGTAAATATTATATCAAATGAAGAGGAACGTTTTCTTCATAATAAGGCTCTTGCACTTAAAAGCGACTATTTTGATGATATAATTGACGCAGGTGCTGTAATAGTAGATGTAGCATCGGGAAGTGTACAGGTTTCATTTTATGATAAGGCAGAACTTAAATTTTCTCAAAATATTCCTATGGGTTCACTTAGAGTATTTGAATTGTTGTCTGATATAAATAATTCTACTGCGGCATTTTCTGATATGCTAAAAGATTTTATTAAATCAAATATCAAAAAATATAAGAGGGTATTTTTTAAAAATCCAAGTTACAAGTATTTTGTAGCAATAAGTAATCAGATTAAGTATATAAAGAAAATATGCGGAACAAGTAATGATAATATTACTGTAAATGACCTTGATATGGTTTATGAAACAATAGAAAATATGGGAGTGCAGTACATAGAAGATAAGTATGAAATTCCATACGACAGTGCACAGCTTATACTTCCTACAGTTATTTTCTATAAAACTTTTTTGGACAGTGAAAATGACAAGATTATAATAGCACCTGAAATAAGTCTTACAGACGGTATATTGGTAGAATATGTAGAAAAGAACGCATATACACATACAAAACATATTTTTACAGAAGATATAATATCAAGTGCAAAATATTATGCAGGTAAATATGATGTTATAAGCGGTCACTATACAAAGGTTATGGAAATAGGAACTTGCCTTATTAATACACTTTCAAAGAAGTTTGGTCTTTCAAAAAGACATTCGGTACTTTTAAAGGTTGCATCAATATTTGCTGATACAGGTTACTACATAAATCTTAATAATTATAATATATATTCGTATGATATAGTAAAGGCTAATCCTATTTTAGGACTTTCGCAAAAGGAACATGAAATAATTTCAAGTGTTGTATTATTCCAAAACGGAGTATTTGATTTTGATGCTTATAATAGGTATTCAAAAAACAGAAAGCTATTAATATCTAAGCTTTCTGCAATATTGTCTTTATCACAGGCACTTGATGTTGAGTATAAGCAAAATGTAGAAAAGGTAAAATCATCTATAAGAAACGGAATACTTTATATAAATGTATATTCAAATGATGATTTGATTTTAGAACAGCGTGAATTTAATAAAGCACAAGATTTTTTTGAAGAAGTATTCGGTATAAAGGCTGTACTTGTGAAGAAAGGATTGAAATAAAAGATGGAAGATTACAGTAATAAAGAAAATTTTATAAATAGAGAGCTTTCATGGCTTGATTTTAATTTACGTGTATTAAGCGAAGCAAGGGATAAGGAAAATCCTCTTTTTGAGAGATTAAAGTTTTTGGCTATAACAAGTTCAAATCTTGATGAATTTTTTATGGTTAGAGTAGCGTCGCTAAAAAATATGGAAATTTCCGATTATAAAAAGAAAGATGCTTCAGGACTTACACCGGCAGAGCAGCTTGAAAAAATTTCTGAAAAAACTCATAATATGGTTGAAATGCAGTATAGTACATATTCAAGATTACTTTTGCCGGAGCTTGCAATGGAAAACATATCCATACTTAACAGAACACAGCTTTCAAAGGAACAAAAGGAATATATAGAAAAGTATTTTAAAAATGAGATATACCCTGTTCTTACACCGATGGCTGTTGATTCTTCAAGACCATTCCCTCTTATTCATAATAAGACTCTTAATATATGTGCACTTATTAAGAAAGAAAGTAAGGAACAGGCATTTGCAACGGTTCAGATACCGTCAGTATTTAAACGTATAGTAAAACTGCCGTCACAAAGCGGAAAGAGTCAGTATATACTTATAGAAGAAATAGTACAGGAATTTTTAAATATGCTGTTTATGGGATATGATGTTCTTTGTTCATATCCATACAGAGTAATGCGTGATGCTGATATTCCTATTGATGAAGATGACAGCGAAGACCTTTTGCTTGAAATTGAAAAGAGTATAAAAGAACGTGAAAGAAGTGAGGTTATACGTCTTGAGGTAGACAGTAATATTAAACCTGAATTACTTTCAATACTTAAAAAAGAGCTTAAAGTTAAAAATAGTGATATTTATAAGATTAACGGCCCTGTTGATTTTACATTTTTAAATAAGCTTTACAGTGAGGACGGTTTTTCAAAATATAAGTATAAGCCGTTTAAGTCACAGGTACGTCCTGAACTTAAAAATGTAGATTTGTTTGAAAAAATTAAAGAGGGAGATATTTTACTTCATCATCCTTATGACAGTTTTTCAACAATAGTTGATTTAATAAGACAGGCAGCAGTTGATGAAAACGTACTTGCAATAAAACAGACATTATATAGAGTAAGTGGTAATTCTCCTATTATCGAAGCACTTTCACGTGCGGCGGAAAACAGCAAACAGGTAAGTGTACTTGTGGAACTTAAAGCAAGATTTGATGAGGAAAATAATATTATATGGGCAAGAAAACTTGAAAAAGCAGGATGCCACGTTATATATGGACTGTTAGGACTTAAAACACATTCAAAGATTACTGAGATTATTCGCCGTGAAGAGGACGGAATAAGAAGATATGTACATTTAGGTACAGGTAATTATAACGATATTACTGCAAACTTCTATACAGATATGGGACTTCTTACATGTTCAAAGCCTATTGGTGAAGATGCCGGTGCATTCTTTAATATGATTTCAGGTTTTTCAGAGCCGTCACATTGGAATAAACTTATACTTGCTCCCCTTTGGCTTAGAAAAAGAACGGAAGAAATGATAGAGCGTGAAATAAGACACGCAAAGGAAGGAAAGAGGGCAAGAATTATTGCAAAAGTAAATTCACTTGTTGACCCGCAGATTATTGCACTTTTATATAAAGCAAGCTGCAGCGGTGTAAAAATTGACCTTATAGTAAGAGGTATATGTGCACTTCGTGCAGGAGTTAAGGGCTTATCTGAAAATATAACGGTACGTTCAATAGTCGGCAGATACCTTGAACATACAAGAATATATTATTTTTATAATGATGGTCAGGAAAATGTGTTCTGTGCAAGTGCTGACTGGATGCAGAGAAACCTTAACAGACGTGTTGAGATAATGTTCCCTATTGATGATGAAAACTTGAAGAAAGAAGTTATACATGTTCTTAATATTCAGCTTGAGGATAGTATGAGAGCACATATTCAGATTGACGGTGTATATACAAAGGACAGACGAGGAAAGAAAAAACTTGATTGTCAGGAATATTGTATGCAGGAGGCAATCGAGAGAAGTAAGGTTGAAAAAGAGGAAAAACCTAATAGAGTGTTTATACCAAAAATGAAGCCTGAAGATGAATAAGCTTGATTGATTAAAAAAATTAGTATATAATAATGGTGCTGAAATTTACAGCACCATTTTTATTTTGAAAGGCTTGAATTTTTATGAAAAATGTTTTAATAACCGGCGGAAGCAGAGGTATAGGCAAAGCATGTGTATATGAATTTTGTAAAAGAGGTTATAGAGTATTTTTTAACTATAATAACAGCCAGTCAGAGGCAGAAAAAATATCAGCCGATACAGGTGCAGTTATGGTACAGGCAGATATATCAAATTCAGAAGACGTGATAAATATGGCAGATTACATTCATACAAATTACGGAAGGATAGATATACTTGTTAATAATGCAGGAATAGCACAGCAAAAGTTATTTACTGATATAACAGAAAATGACTGGGATAGAATGTTTGATGTTAACATGAAAGGAATGTTCCTTGTTACAAAAGCATTTGTACATGATATGATTATAAATCAATCGGGAAAAATTATAAATATTTCATCTATGTGGGGAATTACGGGAGGAAGCTGTGAAGTACATTACAGTGCATCAAAGGCGGCTGTTATAGGATTTACAAAATCACTTGCAAAGGAACTCGGGCCGTCTAATATATGTGTAAACTGTGTTGCACCGGGAGTAATTGAAACTGAAATGAACAGTCATTTAAGTGATGAAGATAAAGAAAGTCTGTGTGATGAAACTCCACTTTTCAGAATAGGAAAACCTGAGGAAGTGGCAAAAACGGTAGCATTTCTTTCAAGTGATGACAGTGGATTTATAACAGGTCAGATACTTAGCGTAGACGGCGGAATAACAATATAAAAGGGATATACAAAAGTATATCCCTTTAAAATACGAAAAAATGAGCAAGTCTGTAAGCCGGGTTCTGTATTAGACGATTATCTATCTCGACGTACAGTTACCTGTACGCTCCAGCCTTACAAGGGAACACGCCGAGCAAGCTTAACGTTCCCAAAGTTGCTCCGGGTGGGGTTTACACGGGAATTCAGTTACCATCTTCCCTGTGAGCTCTTACCTCACATTTCCACACTTACTGTTAAAATTAACAGCGTTTATTTTCTGTTGCACTATCCTTGAAGTCGCCTTCACCGGCCGTTAGCCGGCACCCTGCTCTGTGAAGCCCGGACTTTCCTCACCTTTTTAAGGCGCAATCGTCTGACTTACTCGCTAAGTATTATACAATATAATTTATTTTATGTCAAATAAATTTAAAAATATCCTGATTTTCTGATTTTATGATAGTAGTTTCTGTATTTTTAAGTATTTTTTCAAATATGTCCATAACGCATATTTCTGTTGGATAGTGACCTGCGTCAATAATGCAGATACCTGTTTCAGCCATATCAATCATATTATGATACTTCATATCCCCTGTTATAATTACGTCAGCACCTTTTTTTAGTGCAAGAGGAATTATTTCACTACAGCTGCCTGACGCAACAGCAACAGTCTTTATCATTTTATTAAAGTCACCTGCAACACGAACAGGTGTACTTAAAATTTCACTGCATTTAGCTGAAAATTCTTTAAAAGTAATAGGTTTACTAAGGGTTCCGTATCTTCCTAAACCTGCTGTTTCATCATCAGTATGCTGATCAAGTATTTTGATATTGTTAAGTTCAAATTTTTCAGCTAAAACGTCGTTTATACCGCCTTTAGCTGTATCCATATTAGTATGTGCTGCCAAAAGAGGAATATTATTTTCAATAAGAAGTTTTATCATTTGACCGACAGATGTTTTATAATCAATTCTTTTAATACCACCTAAAAGAATCGGATGATGTGAAACTATCATATCAGCACCTTTTTGTATAGCCTCTTTTACTGTGTTAATATTTGTATCAAGGGTTACAAATATTTTATTTACTTCTTTTTCCTCATCACCACATAAAAGTCCGACATTATCCCATGAGTAAGCAAGTCTTTCAGGACAAAATTCTTCTATAATTTTAACTATATCTTTAGTTTTCATATTTTTCAAGCTCCTTTAGCCAAAATTTATATTGTTCAAGTTTTTCTATATCAGTGTCTTTAGATAATTCAAGACCTTTTATTACTTTTGTAAATTCACGATGTTTTTTTCTGTATAAATCAATATAATATTTATTTGATTTTAAATATTTAGGTAAGTGGTACTCAATATCTGTTTGAAATTCATCTTGTTTTCCATTTTTTGCATTTATAATGTTATAAACTTTAAAACCTTCAATTACAATATCTTCATTTGTTATAGTAAATCCGTTTTTATGAAGATAATGTCTAAGCTCATATTGACCGTTCATGGGCTGAAGAACAAGAGAACATTCTCTGGCAATGGAAATATCAGCATCAATAATTTCACTTATAAGCTGACCGCCCATACCTGCAATAATAATAGTATCTACTTCTCCCTTTTTTAAAACAGAAAGACCGCTTCCGAGCCGTACATCAATCTTGTCTGTAAGATTGTGTTTTTTAACGTTATTTTTTGCAATATCGACAGGACCTTTACGCACATCTCCTGCAATAAAGCTTTCAGCAAGATTATTTTGAATCATATAAATAGGTATGTAGGCATGGTCTGTACCAATATCTGCAATTTTCTTACCATTTGTATGATTGATTATACATTCTAAACGTGGTGTAATCACAAAATACCTCCAATTAAAACATAAATTTTTAGTATGTCCCTTTATCCCTAAGTTATTCACGTAATGTGGATAACTTTGTACATATTATGATAATTCAAAAATGCCGTAAAATCAAGGGTTTTTGTTTTTTAATATTATTTATCCTCATTTTATACCACAAATTGATAAATTATTTAGTAATATTATGTAAAAACAATGTGTAAACCTTAAAAAACCGCATAGGTATGCGAAAATTTAAGTTATGTAAAATTATTCTTAAAACGTGGATAACTGCGAGGATAACGTGGATAACTATAAAAATATTAAGGTTTTACTGCATTTTTAAACATGGATAACTCACAAAAATGGGTGTGAATAAGTCAAAATTCATCATAAAATGGTTTACATAAAATAGTAACAACATATAGTGTAATCATTTTGTAACATACACAACATATATCAGTAATATAAAAGCTGTCGGAAACCGACAGCTTTTAATTTTTATATATTACTTTGATATTTTATCTGTACCCATGTAAGGAACAAGTACATCAGGTATTGTAACAGAACCGTCTGCATTTTGGAAATTTTCAAGAATAGCTGCAACTGTTCTTCCCACTGCAAGACCTGAACCGTTAAGGGTGTGTACAAATTGTGCTTTGTCCTTTGGATTGTCTTTGTATCTAATGTTTGCACGTCTTGCCTGATAATCTTCAAAGTTTGAGCATGAAGAAATTTCAACGTATCTTCCGTAGCTTGGCATCCATACTTCAATATCGTATGTTTTTGCTGATGAGAAACCAAGGTCACCTGTTGATAGGCAAACTACTCTGTAAGCAATACCAAGTTTTTGTAAAAGCTTTTCAGCGTCATTAGTAAGTTTTTCAAGTTCATCATAGCTGTTTTCAGGTTTAACAAACTTTACAAGTTCAACTTTGTTAAATTGGTGCTGTCTTATAAGACCTCTTGTGTCACGACCTGCACTTCCTGCCTCTGCTCTGAAACATGCTGAGTATGCTGCATATTTAATAGGAAGCTTTGTTCCGTCAAGGATTTCATCACGGTGAAGGTTTGTTACAGGAACTTCAGCTGTTGGTATCAAAAAGTAACCATTATTTACTACTTTAAAAGCATCTTCTTCAAATTTAGGAAGCTGACCTGTACCTGTCATTGAAGCTCTGTTTACCATATAAGGAGGGAAAATTTCAGTATAACCTGATTCGCCTGTGTGAGTATTTAGGAAAAATTGAATTACAGCTCTTTCAAGTCTTGCACCAAGTCCTTTATAAACTGTAAAACGTGTACCTGCAACTTTTGTACCTCTTTCAAAATCAAGAATATCAAGGTCTGTACCTATATCCCAATGAGCCTTTGGTTCAAAATCAAATTCAGGAGGTGTGCTGAATTTTCTGATTTCAACATTTTCGCTGTCATCCATACCCACCGGTACTTGGCTGTTTGGTATATTAGGTATTCTTAGCATAAAATCACGAAGTTTTTCGTCAATTTCTCTTACCTTATCATCATCTTCCTTGATTTCGTTTGAAAGTTCTTTCATTTCAGCAAAAATAGCGTCTGTGTTTTCACCATTTTTCTTCATTTGAGGAATTTGTTTACTTATTTCGTTTTGTTTAGCCTTTTTTTGCTCTACCTCTGTTAGTATTGTACGTCTTTGTCTGTCAAGTTCTATTGCCGGCTCAATGTCAAGGTCATTGTTACGGTTTTTAAGTGCCTCCTTTATACGTTCAGGTTCTTGTCTTAAAATTTTAATATCAAGCATTTGGTATTATCCTTTCTGTTTATAGATTATTTTTTAATGTGTCGTAAAGAATTTTTTGATCGCCTGTAAGCTTATCATAATTAATAGTATTTAATATCTCAAGTGCTTTGGTATCATTACCTAATGTATAATAACCGTTTGCACTTAAAAGTAACTCATTTATATTTTTGTAATTAACAAGAGTTTCATTTTCAGTTTTCAAAACATCGTTTTCTTCATTAAGCTGTGTATTTTCATTTTCTAATGAAGTATTTTTTTCAATAAGTGTCTTATTTTCTTCACTCAAAACCGATGCACGTTCACTTATACCGGTAGCAGTTGTGTTTTCTTCAACATTCGGTTGTTTTTTTTGTAAATTTGTTTGTCCGAAAAATGATAATATAATAAGAAGAACAGCTACAACAAATATAAGTGCAGTGTATATAAAAAGTGATTTATTGTCATTTTTATTACTCATTTTATTCTTCTATCCTTTTTAGATTATTTTTTGCCTGATTAAGTGCCTTTTCTTCTTCGTCAAGCAGTTTTATAGGAGTTTGTCCACCTGTTACTTCACGTATATAAGTATTACATGAATTGTGACCATAAAGTGAAGTAAGAATTATGCCGTCATTGTTATTATTTAAAATAGCAAGTGCAAAACTTAACTTTCCCTTTACATCATCAAAGGCGTCAAAATTTACAACACCGATTTTTTTAAGTGAAATATTTGATTCATTTTCACAATTTGCAAGTCGTGATTGAAGCACTGCATCAGAAGTTTCATTTACAGTTTTTGACAAATCATCAACCTTATCATAGTAGTCCTTTAATGCACTGATTATATCTCCTTCATCGGAGTAGTCCATAAGTGTACTTATTTTAGATGAATTTATTGCAGTTGTTATAAAGCAGATTATAATTAAAATCATTAATATAGCAAATGCTGCAATAAACAAAATATTATTGTCCATACTTAATCTCCTTTATTAAATGTTAAAAAATTCCAAAATACGTTCTAAATCTTTGTTTCCGTAATATTCTATTTCAATCTTTCCCTTTTTAGGTGAATGATTAATTTTAACCTTTGTACCCATAGCAGAAGAAAGATTATTTTGTATATGTTCTATTTCAATGTCAAAAGCTGTTTTTTCAGTCTCTTTTTTTGGTTGTTTCTTCTTTTGAAGTTGTTTTGCAAGGGATTCTGCCTGTCTGACATTGAGATTGTCTTCAATAATTTTTTTAGCAAGTGCCATTCTTAATTCTGTACTTTCAAGAGAAAGTATAGCTCTTGCATGACCGCTTGTAAGTATTCCTTCTATAAGAAGTTTTTTTATATCGTCTTCAAGAGAAAGAAGTCTTAATGAATTAGCAATAGCACTTCTGCTTTTTCCAACTCTCTGACTTATCAGCTCCTGAGTAAGATTAAATTCTTCCATTAATAGGTTATACCCTATTGCTTCTTCAATAGGATTTAGATTTTCACGCTGTAAATTTTCAATAAGTGCAATTTCTGCAACCTGTTCTTCGTTGTATGACCGTATAACAGCGGGAATTTCTTTTAAATTTGCTTTTTTTGCAGCTCTCCAACGACGTTCTCCTGCAACAATTTTATACATTCCATTATCTGAAGGAGTTATTATAATAGGCTGTATAAGACCATGTTCTTTAATTGATTGTGAAAGAACTTCTATTTTTTCTTTATCAAAATGACGTCTTGGTTGTTTTTTATTAGGTTCTATCAGTGATATTTTAACATTAGTTATATCACCTTCTTTAATTTTACCGGTATCAGATGATGTTACTTCTTCAATATCATTTTCACTGAAAAGAGAACCAAGTCCTTTGCCAAGTCCTTTTTTAGGCATACGCTCACTCCTCTATGTATTATTTATTTTCTCTTATAACTTCTTTGGCAAGTGCCATATATGCATCAGCACCCTTTGAAGTTCTGTCATAGTGAATTATTGGTTCACCGAATGACGGTGATTCACTTAATCTTACGTTTCTCGGTATTATTGTTTTATATACCTTATCAGGAAAGTATTTTTTTACCTCATCAAGAACCTGTATTGAAAGATTAGTTCTTCCGTCATACATTGTTCCTAAAACACCTTCAATTTCTATATTTGGATTTAGCTTTTTCTTAATAGTTTTAATTGTTGTTATAAGCTGACTTAAACCTTCAAGAGCATAGTATTCACACTGAATCGGAATTAATACAGAATCAGATGCAGTCATTATATTAATTGTAATCATTCCGAGTGCAGGCGGTGAATCTATAATGATGAAGTCAAAGTCATTTTTAATTGACTCTAAAGAGGATTTTAAGAAAAATTCACGTTTTTCCTCGTATGCAAGTTCAATTTCAGCTGCTGATAAGTCAGAAGATGATGGAATAATGTATAAATTATTGTATTTTGTTTTTATAATAGCGTCCTTTGTCTTATTGCTGTCAACAAGACAATCATATATAGACAAAGTATATTCATCTTTTTCTATACCAAGACCGCTTGTTGAATTACCTTGAGGATCACAATCTATAAGAAGAGTTTTTTTACCCTCATAAGCAAGACAGGAGGACAAATTAACAGAGGTTGTAGTTTTACCTACGCCTCCCTTTTGATTAGTTATAGCAATTACTTTTGTCATACATATCTCCGCTTTTCAATTTATTCATTTAATATAATTATACCATAAAACTTTCATTTGTAAATGTTTCACATGAAACATTTTTAAAATTTAACAATAATGTAATGTTTCACGTGAAACATTGAATAAATTTACTTTCTTATACAGATAATATATATGGAAAAATATCATAGGTGTAATTTTGGAGGATATAATGAATAAATTACTAAAAAAAATCTTGAAATATATAATGTTCACACCTGATAAATCGAATAAAGAGTTTTTTTTGAAGGAAGAAGAAAAAACTGCTGAGTATGACGTAAGAAGAGAAAATATAAAAACAACTGAAAATGATTTGGTGTCTTCAAATATAGAAGAAAATCTTGCGTATATAAAAGAGCGATTTGTATATCCTGTTAATAATGATATAGTCATACGTCAAATTAAATTAAAAAATGACAGAAGTGCTTTTCTTATATTTATAGATGGAATGGTAGTTACAAATATGGTAGATTTAGCCGTAATAAAAACTTTGCAGGAAATCCCCTACTATTCTGATGATGATATTACCAATTATGAAACAGAAATTATAGATAGATTTATAGCTCATGCACAGGCTATGTCAACAGATAGTATGGATACTATTTGTGAAGAAATAAATTTTGGCGGATGTGCGGTATTTGTTGATGGATTTTCAAAGGGATTTTCACTTGACGTACGTGGCTGGGAACATCGTACTATTAATAAACCTGATAATGAACAATCAATTTATGGACCGCAAGAAGCATTTTCTGAAATGCTTAGAACAAATACAGCACTTGTACGTAAAATAATTAAAACTGAAAAATTAATTGCTGAGGGTATTAAAATAGGTAAAGTAAGTAAAACAAGGGGTGTAATGCTGTATATTTCAGATATTGCAAATCCAAAACTTGTGAATGAAGTAAGGCGCAGGTTAAATGGAATAACTATGGATTATGTAGTAGCCATTGAAGAAGTTGCAATGATGCTTGAAGAAAAGACTTTTACACTTACTCCTAATACACTTGCAACTGAAAGACCTGACAGAGTGGCAAGGGCATTGACGGAAGGGCGTGTTGCATTAATATTAAACGGCAGTCCGAGAGTATTAATAATGCCTACGAATGCTTTTGAACTTACACATTCTGTTTCAGATGAATATTTGCGTGTACCCTATGCAAATATGTCAAGAATAGTAAGAATGATAGCAATGTTCTTATCAATTCTTCTTCCAGGACTTTATTTAGCAATTACTTTATTTCATCAGGAAATAATTCCTACCTATTTATTATATTCAATTAGTGCAGCACGAGAAAATGTACCTTTTCCAAGTGTTGTAGAACTGTTACTGATGAATATATCATTTGAAATGATAAGAGAAGCAGGAATACGTATGCCAAGCCCTATCGGTTCAACTCTTGGAATAGTAGGAGGATTAATTTTAGGACAAGCGGCAGTAAGTGCAAAAATAGTAAGTCCAATTATGATAATTGTAATTGCAATTACAGGTATAGGTTCTTTTGCAACATCAGATTATTCATTAAGTTGGGGGTATAGAATTTTAAGATTAGTATTTATATTGTTAGGTTCTGTAATGGGATTTTACGGAATTGGTATAGGAATATTTTTATATAGTATATTTTTGGCTGCTCAATCAAGCTTTGGAATTAATTTTCTTGAACCCGAACCAAAAATAAGTAATAGAAGCATGACAAATGCTATTTTTGTAAATCCAATATGGAAAAAAGAAATAACACCTGATTTTTTAAAGGCAAGTAAAGCAAAAAATACAGATATTGTTCGTGACTGGAAAACTAACGAAAATATTAAGTAATGTTTCACGTGAAACATAAAAGGAGTAATTATGATTGAAAGAAAGAAAATGACTACGCTTTTAATAAACGTTATATCTGTAAAAATGCTGTTGACATTTCCGGGAATAATGATAATGAACAGCGGAAACAGTGCATGGATTGAAGCAATTTATAATACGGCTGTAATAGCATTAATTTTCTGGATAACGTGTAAAGTATATACAGGAAATAGGAATGTAATACAAATTGCTGATATGACGGGTAAAAAATGGCTTAAAATACTGGTAGGTTTAGTAATTTTTATTGTACTTATTATAAATTTTTCGTCAATCATACGTATTTTTCCTGAAACAGTAAAAATGGTGCTGCTGCAGGATATCAGAGTAGAGTATATAATATTGGCATTTTCATTTACAATAGCTGTTGGAGCATATTTTGGTATACGTCCTATTGCTAAAATAAATAATATGTTTATGCCCATTGCAGGATTTATACTTGTAATATCCTTTTTTTACTTTTGCCACACTATAAAATAGATAATATTTTACCAATATTTGGAAAAGAATTTAAAGCAATATTTATTAAAGGTTTTAATACAGTGTCACTTTTTTCTGATATATTAATACTTAATATATTACTGCCTCATTGTGAAAATTTTAATGAGGCAAAAAAAAGTGGTTGGAGAGCTATATTTATAAGTGCTGGTATAGCTGTGGTGATATTAATATCATATTGTTTAATATATCCCTACCCTGCTTCAGAAGAATTTATGATACCAATATATCAGCTGGCAAGAATAATACATGTAAGTAATTTTTTCAGTAGATTTGAAGTAATATTTCAGTTTGTGTGGTCAATACTTCTGTTTTTATATTCTTCAATATATGTATATGTACTGAGTTATGTGTGGCAGATTACATTTGATTTAAAATATTATAAACCACTTGTATTTCCAATGGTTGTTATAAGTAGTGTTGTAGCTATAATACCACGTTCTGTAATAGGAATAATAGAGGCAGAAAACTGGGAGTATTATTTGATATATCCGGTAGCGTTCTTGATTCCTATAATATTTGGATTGTATCATAAAATAAAAAGTGCAAAGGAGGATAAAAAATGAAAAAAATAGTAATTATGACTACTATAATAGTTATGTTATCCTCCATATTAACAGGCTGTGGAGGCAGAGAGCCAAATGAGATTGCATATATAGTTGCACTTGGTATAGATAATGCTGATAACGGTAATTACAAAATCACTATTCAATATGCAAATACCACTCAAATAAGCGGAGGCGGAGGTGAAGAAGGTGGTAAAGCAGGAAGTAAAATTGTTGATAATATAATTGTGGAAGGACCTGATATATATGCAGGTATAGGACTGGCTAACAATATTGTAAGTAAGATTTTTTCAATGTCACATACTAAATTAATAGTATTTTCAGATGAAATTGCATCTGCCGGTATAAAAAATATAATTGAAACAATTAAACGTAGTGAGGAACTGAGACCTGATATATTTCTTGCAGTAGCTAATGGAAGTGCAAACGACTATTTAACATCAGTACAGCCTGAAATGGAAGTAAATCCTGCACAATATTATGAGCTTATATTTGGAAAAAATCATTTTACGGGTGTACCTGAGGATAGAGCCGTACAAATTTTCTTTAGCATAACAAATGACGACTATGATAGTATACTTCCTATTGCAGGTGTAATAGAGAAAAGTGAGTCACAAGAAAATGAACAAGATTCCCAGCAGGAACAAAGTAAAGAAAGCACACAGAGTGAAATACAGACTAAAGCTAAAATAAATAAGGGTAGATTTGAATATAATTTAAGAAATTATATTGGTGGTGAAACAGCTGTAGAAAAGGAAAACAAAGGTGAAGTAATAGGAGCAGCAGTATTTGATAATGATAAAATGGTTGGTACATTAGGAGGAATAGAAACAGAAGTATGTAAAATTATTAAAAGTAACTATAGCTATAGTTATTTTACTTTTTATAACGAAGAAACTCCTGATGTACCTTTAACAGTAAGGATGACACCAAGAAAAAAAACAAATTTTAATATAGATTTAAAAAATAAGAAAATAGGTATTGATATATTTTTAGAAGGAGATTTATATACAGTATCTGCTGATTATAATATAGAAAATGATATAGACAGTTTTGAAAAAATGGTTGAAAGTGACATAAATGCAGCCTGTGAAAAATTTTTGTCCTATTTTAATGATATGTATGATAGTGATATATTTGGATTTAAAGAAAAATGCAAAGGTAAATTTCTTACAAACGAAGAATATAAGCAGTTTAAAAAGGAAGTAAACTTTGATGAATTTGATATATCTGTAAACACAGATTTTATGTTAAGAAGAACAGGTCTTGTGATAAGGGAGGAAGATGAATGAAATTAATATTTTTATCTATAATATTATTATGTACTATTATAGTAGTCAATTATGGAGTATATACATTAAAAGATAAAAATAAAAGTGGAGCATTTGGTCTTTTCTTTTTAGCAAGTTTAACTGCGCTTACATCTATATACTTTTTTATGCAGTAGTTAGTTGAAAAAAACACTGATTCATTATATAATAAAATATGAGGTGATATCAGTGAATAAAGAAACAACATGTTTTTTTACCGGTCATAGAATTATACCTAAAAGTATAAAAGAAATATTAAGAGATAAACTTAAAGAAAATATAATAAAACTTATTGAAGAATATGATGTAGATACATTTATATCAGGAGGAGCATTAGGATTTGACACAATTGCGGCAGAAACTGTTATTGACATACGAAATGAATATCCTAATATAAAATTAAAAATGTATCTTCCATGCTATGGTCAAAGTAAAAGATGGAACTATGAAAATCAATATAAATACAGATTAATAGTGGCAAATGCTGATGAAGTAATATATATAGTAAAAAGAAACTATACAAATGATTGTATGAAGCTTAGGAATATAAAGATGATTTGGGATAGTAAATATTGTATTGCTTTTTATAAAAATGATAGAAGTGGGACGAGTTATACGGTAAAAAATGCACAGCTTCATAATGTAAAAATAATAAATATAGCTGATTAAATATAAAAGACTGCCTAAAAGGCAGTCTTTTATACTATAATTCACTTATAAGGTCATTCATATTGTACATTCCGGCAGGTTTTGAGCACATAAACTTAGAAGCTTTAATAGCACCAACAGCAAATACTTCCTTACTTGAAGCACTGTGTTTAAGTTCAATTACCTCGTCAGTACCTGCAAAAATAACTTCATGGTCACCAACGATTGTGCCGCCTCTTACGGCATGAATACCAATTTCTGTTTTCTTTCTCTTTCTGCGTACAGAGTGTCTGTCATAGATATATTCAGCAGGATAAGAAAGAGTCTCATCAATGGCATCTGCTATTGCAAGTGCAGTACCTGAAGGAGCGTCAATTTTTTGGTTATGGTGACGTTCTACTATTTCTATATCAAAGTTGCCTTCTAAAAGCTTTGTAGCCTTTTTAGCAAGAGCTATTATAAGATTTATACCAAGACTCATGTTTGCAGAGAAAAATACAGGTATTTCTTTTGCAGCATCGGTAAATTCCTTTTTCTGTTCATCACTGTATCCTGTTGTAGCAAGAATAACAGGTAAATTTCTGCTTTTGCAAAAATTCAATATACCTGTAAGAGCAGATGGATGTGAAAAATCAATAACAACATCAGCGTCAGCTGTAAAATCTTCAGGATCAGTAAAAACAGGATAAGTATTTTCAATAGAATCGTTTACATCGAAACCGGCTACTATTTCACATTCAGGATCTTCTGCAACAAGTCGTGTTATTACCTGCCCCATTTTACCATTGCATCCGTTCATAATAATTTTCGTCATTGGTTCTACTCTCCTTTATGCAAGTTTCATACCGAAATCAACCATTGACTTCTTTAAAGTTTCAAGATTAGCTTCTGTCATATCAACAAGAGGCATACGAAGATTACCTACGTTGTAACCTAAAAGACGCATAGCAGTCTTAACAGGTACAGGATTTACTTCGATAAACAAGTTGTTGATTAAATCAAGCATTTTAAGCTGTAAATCTCTTGATTTTTCCACATCGCCGTTAAAGTAATATTCGCAAATGTTGTGGGTTTCTTCAGGAAGAATATTAGCCACAACACTTATAACACCTTTACCGCCAAGTGAAAGTGTAGGAACAATCATATCATCGTTACCTGAATAAATGTATAAATCAGGAACTTCTGCGGCAACTTTTGCCATATAAGATATATTACCGCTTGCTTCCTTTACAGCAACTATGTTTTCAACCTTAGCAAGTTCTTTTAGAGTGTCAATAGAAAAGCTCATACCTGTTCTTGAAGGTACATTATAAAGGATTACAGGCACTTTAACAGCTTCTGCTATTGCAGTAAAGTGAGCAATAAGTCCTTTTTGAGTTGTTTTGTTGTAGTAAGGAGTAACAGAAAGAATGCCATCTACGCCGTATTCTTCTGCTTTTTTAGAAAGTTCAATAGCATGTGCAGTATCATTTGAACCTGTACCGGCAATAACAGGGATTCTGCCTGCTGCCTTTTTAACTGTGAATTTAATTGCGGCAAGGTGTTCTGAGTCAGGCATAGTTGAGGCCTCACCTGTTGTTCCGCAAATAATAATAGCATCTGTTTTATTAGCAATGTGATATTCAATTAAATTTCCAAGTTCATCGTAATTTGTGTTGTTACCGTCAAATGGTGTAACAATAGCTACGCCTGAACCTGTAAAAGGTAATGTTTTTGACATTAAAATCAGTCCTTTCATTATAAATTAGTTAAGATTTTTATAACTTCTCATTGACATGACAATAGCTTGTTCTCTTGTTGCATTGGCGTAACCCATAGCTTCTTGTTCACTTGATACATTTTTTGGAGCAAATAAATTATTGCCCATTCCTGTTAATACTCCGTATTTTACCATAAAATATACACTTGGTTTAGCGTAATCAGAGATATCAGCATCATCTGCAAATTTCTCAACACCTGAATAGTTTATAGTAAAGTTATCATCTGTTTCAAGTGTCCATTCAGGCCATTCAGCTTTTTTATAAACACGACAAAGCATAGTTGCAAGCTGTTCACGTGTTATAGGCTGTAAAGGTGCATATTCAGTATCGGATAATCCTTGAACAGCATTTATATTATAAGCTTTTAAAATATAATTTCTATTTTCGTCTTCGGAGATATCCTGAAAATTACATTCTGATGACATAACTGCTTTACCGCCTGTCATTTGTTCAAACAAGTTAACTGCTACTGCTGCAAATTCTCCTCTTGAAATAGTTTTTGTCATGTCTTTACCAACAAGAACATCTGGAATAAGCCCTAAATCAGCAGCTTCCTGAAGTTCAGGAGTAGACCATTCATTAGCAGCAGACCAACCGTCCCATTCACATATATATGGATATGATGAATTTGAATTATCATCCCATTGGAAACGGTCTATATAATATGATGAACCGCCGTTACGGATACCGTTTACAATAACTCCCGCTGTCTGACTTCCACCTAAATTATCAGGCTGAGGTTCACCCCAGTTTGTATATTCAACAGCTTCACCTGTAACCCATGTGTTGAATTCATCTATTTTGCGGTTTAATCCTATTAAATAATCTTTATTTGGTTTATCCATTAAAAGTGATTCAATAAACTTCTGTTCTGCTTCGGAATTAATCGTAACAAGATGACCGCCCATTTCTTCGCATTTAGCTTGTGCTGCATCCCATTTTAACGCTTCATCAAATACTTCATATCTATGGTTTTCAAAAATACTGTCCGATATTGCCTGATAGTTTTCATTATTTTTTGTCAAAACAAATTCCCATGAATTTCCGCTTACATTACCCGAATAAACATCGCCGTCTAAAGTACCGGTTAAATATACAAAATCATAACCGGAAGGCTGTTCTATCCATTCTTTGCCGTCAACACGGTATATACCGTCTTCATTTGAAACAGAAATGGTGTATTTACCATTTTTGGCATTAGAATTTCCAGGCATATTATAAAATTCAAAGACGCCGCTTCCATCGTCTTCTATTGTTAAAGTTAATCCTGTTTGACCTTGATTGGCATAGTACCAACCCTCATATGTTCCTGAAATTTCACTGGCATAGCAAAATGATACTGAAAAAACAGCAGTCAGCGTTAAAAATGTTAATAAGATTAATTTTTTCATATTAAATTTCACCTTCTTGATTAATCCATATAACCTTTAGCAGTAAGAAGTTCTGCAAGAAGAACAGCACCGCCGGCAGCACCTCTTAAAGTATTATGGCTCATAGAAACCATTTTATAATCATATTGTGTAGATTCTCTTAAACGACCGCATGAAATAGCCATACCACCGTCTATTTCTCTTGCAGTTTTGATTTGTGGCTGATCCGGTTCATCTTTTTCAGTATGAACGTAGATAAACTGTTTTGGAGCATGAGGAAGTTCAAGTTTTTGAGGCTCACCTGCATAGTTTCTCCACATATCTTCAATTTCTTCAACACTTGGCTTATTAACGCCGTCTTTAAATGAGAAGAAAATAGCTGCTGTATGACCGTTTGATACAGGAACTCTGTATGTCTGGCATTCAATAGCAAGTTCTGTTGAAGGAACTATTTCCCCATTTTCAATTTTACCTAAAATCTTGTTTGGTTCAACTTCTGATTTCATCTCTTCCCCGCCGATGTAAGGAATTAGGTTATCAACCATTTCAGGCCATGTTTCAAAAGTTTTACCTGCACCTGAAATAGCTTGATATGTTGTTACAAGTGCGTGGTCTATTGGATACTTTTCGTTGATGATAGCCATAGCCGGAAGATATGACTGAAGTGAACAGTTAGACTTAACTGCAATAAATCCTCTCTTTGTACCAAGTCTTTCACGCTGTGACGGAATAATTTCAACGTGCTGAGGGTTAATTTCAGGAATAATCATTGGTACATCAGGAGTATGACGATGAGCAGAGTTGTTAGAAACAACAGGGCATTCAGCCTTTGCGTATTTTTCTTCAAGGGCTTTAATTTCGTCCTTTTTCATATCAACTGCACAGAATACAAAGTCAACCATTCCTGCAATCTTTTCAACATCGTCAGTTGCATTTAATACAACCATATCTTTTACATTTTCAGGTATATCACAGTCCATACACCACTTAGCACCTACTGCATCTTTGTAAGCTTTACCTGCACTTCTCGGAGAAGCAGCAAGAACTTCTATTGTGTACCATGGGTGGTCAGCAAGAAGAGTAATAAATCTCTGTCCAACCATACCTGTTGCACCTATAATACCAACCTTGTAATTATTTTTCATTATACGATCTCCTTTGTTTAATAATTTTAAAATAAAAAGCAGTAGTCAGAAACTACTGCTATTGTTTGTTAACTAACAAAAATTAGCGATAGCTCCCCACCTTACGATGACAGTCATACCGCTATTAACGATATGCCCAGCAATAATACCTACAGAAATATTAAAACTTCGGCGTTTTATCCTTTCTACATATATCACAGCTGTCTGTACAGCTCAATACGTTTACTAATATGAAAACGCGCCTCTACCTTTGCTTTATATAGTATAATATTAACACTATTAATATTATGTGTCAATAGGTAAAATATTATTTTTTTGTAACAATAAAGGACAAATCATAAGATTTGTCCTTTAAATTATATTATTTTACGATTAAACTTTCACCTGTCATAGCCTCTGGTTTTTCAAGCCCCATAAGGTCAAGCATAGTTGGGCAAAGGTCGCATAGTCTGCCGTCCTTTAGAGTAACATCACCGGCACCTATAAGAATCATAGGAACAGGATTTGTTGTATGAGCAGTAAACGGAGCCTTTGTTTCAGGGTCAATAAGACAATCAGCGTTACCATGGTCAGCAGTTATAATAGCCTGTCCACCCTTTTTAAGAATTGCATCTACTGTTCTTCCAACACATTCGTCAACTGCTTCAACAGCTTTAACTGCAGCGTCTATGATACCTGTATGTCCAACCATATCACAGTTAGCATAGTTAAGTATAATAACGTCGAACTTGTCTGAATTAATAGCATCAACTACTGCATCAGTTACTTCATAAGCACTCATTTCAGGCTTCATATCAAATGTTTCAACGTCAGGTGATTTAATAAGTATTCTCTCTTCTCCATCAAACTGTCTTTCTTCACCGCCGTTAAAGAAGAAAGTAACGTGAGCGTACTTTTGAGTTTCAGCAATTCTAAGCTGAGTAAGACCTTTTTTACTGATATACTCACCAAATGTCATTTCAAGTGATTCAGGCGGATATGCAACAGTTACATTTGGCATTGTTTCGTCGTATTGAGTCATACAAACGAAATTAACAGGGAAATACTTTCTTTCAAAACCGCTAAAATCAGGGTCAACAAAAGTTCTTGTGATTTGTCTTGCACGGTCAGGGCGGAAATTGAAGAATATAACACTATCCCCTTCCTTTACCATACCGTTTTTGTTAACAACAGTAGGAACTACAAATTCATCTGTAACATCATTTGCGTATGAGTTCTTTACAGCAGCAACAGCATCAGTTTCTTCTATGCCTTCACCTTTAACTATTGCATTATATGCCTTTTCAACTCTGTCCCAAGCATTATCTCTATCCATAGCGTAGAATCTACCCATAATTGTAGCAACAGAACCTACACCTATTTCTTTGATTTCATTTTCAAGTTCTTCCATAAAGCCTGCACCTGATGTTGGAGGAACGTCACGACCGTCAAGGAAAGTATGAATATATACGTTTTCAATACCCTTGTTTTTAGCCATTTTCAAAAGACCGTAAAGGTGTTCATTGTGGCTGTGTACACCGCCGTTTGAAAGAAGTCCCATAAGATGAAGTGACTTGCCGTTTGATTTTGCAGCGTCCATAGCGTCTGATAAAGCCTTGTTTTCGTAAATTTTACCGTCTTCTATATCCTTTGATATTTTAACAAGCATTTGATACACAATACGACCAGCACCGATATTTGTATGACCTACTTCACTGTTACCCATTTGACCGTCAGGAAGACCAACGTCAAGACCGCTTGCTGAAAGTTGTGAATGAGGGTAATTTGCAAGATATTTATCAAGGTTAGGTTTCTTTGCGATAGCTATTGCATTACCTTCTGTACAGTTGTTAATGCCATAGCCGTCCATAATAATTAAAGCTATTGGTTTTTTTGCCATTTTGAATTTCTCCTTTAAAATATTGTATATACCTAAGTAGTAAAGTAGACAAACCTTAATGGTTTGCCTACAATATAATCTGTTTATAAATTGTAATTATTTAGCTGCGTTTGTAATAACAGCGAAGTCAGCACTCTTTAGTGATGCACCACCGATAAGACCACCGTCGATGTTTGGTTTAGCAAGAAGACCTGCACAGTTACCTGCATTCATGCTTCCGCCGTACTGAATAGTAATAGCGTTAGCTGTATCAGCATCGTAAAGACCTTCAAGAACCTTTCTGATAGCACCGCAAACTTCTTCAGCCTGGTCATCAGTAGCAGTTTTACCTGTACCGATAGCCCAGATAGGTTCGTATGCAACTACAACCTTCTTAGCATCGTCAGCACTTACGTTAGCAAATGCCTTTTTAATTTGGATTGTAATAAGATCCATTGTGATACCTGCTTCTCTTTCTTCAAGAGATTCACCGCAGCAAACTATAGGAATAAGACCTTTTTCAAGAGCCTTGATAACCTTTTTATTTACAGTTTCATCAGTTTCAGCGAAGTATTCACGTCTTTCACTGTGACCTATAATAACGTACTCAACGCCCATATCCTTAAGCATATCAGCACTTACTTCGCCTGTATAAGCACCCTTGTCTTCAAAGTGAAGATTTTCAGCACCTATTTTAACGTTAGTACCCTTTGCAGCTTCAATAGCTGGAGCAAGGCAAACAAAAGGTGTACAGCAAACTACTTCACAAGTAGAATCTTTTGTAGCTTCTGCAACTTCCTTAACGAAGTCATAAGTTTCTGATGGAAGCTTGTTCATCTTCCAGTTACCAGCAATTATATACTTACCCATTGTAATATCTCTCCTTTTGTAAATTAAATAAAGATATAAATTATTTATCTGTCAAAGCAGCAATACCAGGAAGTTCTTTTCCTTCAAGGAATTCCATACTTGCACCGCCGCCTGTTGAAATGTGGCTCATCTTGTCGCCAAGACCTGCCTGGTTAACAGCAGCAACACTGTCACCACCGCCGATGATTGTTGTAGCGTCAAGATTAGCAAGCATAGCTGCGATTTCGTTTGTACCCTTTGCGAAGTTAGGCATTTCGAATACGCCCATAGGACCGTTCCAAACAACAGTCTTTGCGTCCTTTAGTACGTCCTTAAATAATTCAACAGACTTAGGACCTATATCAAGACCCATCCAGCCTTCAGGAATATCACCTTCAACAACCTTTGAAGGAGCGTCGTTATCAAACTTTTCTGTAATAACAGTATCGATTGGAAGAACAATCTTGTCCCCTGCTTCGTCAAGCATCTTCTTAGCATAGTCTATAAAATCAGGTTCAAGAAGTGATGTACCTGTTGTTTTACCTTGAGCAGCGAAGAATGTATAAGCCATACCACCGCCAATGATAAGTTTGTCAACTTTCTTTAGAAGATTTTCAATAACTGAAATCTTTGAAGAAACTTTACTTCCTCCAAGGATTGCAACAAGAGGTCTAACTGGGTTATTTACTGCATTACCAAGGAAGTTAATTTCTTTTTCAATTAGGTAACCTGCAACAGCCGGTTTTAGAATTGAAGAAACACCTACGTTTGAGCAGTGAGCTCTGTGAGCTGTACCGAAAGCGTCATTTACAAATAAATCAGCAAGTGAAGCAAGTTCTTTTGAGAAGTTTTCTTCATTCTTTGTTTCTTCTTTTCTGTAACGTGTATTTTCTAAAAGAACAACATCGCCGTCGTTCATTTCACTTACAGCCTTTTTAGCGTTGTCGCCTACTACATTATCGTCAGCAGCGAAAACTACTTCTTTACCAAGTTTTTCAGAAAGACTCTTAGCAACAGGAGCAAGAGAAAGAGAAGGAACAGCCTCACCCTTAGGCTTACCCATGTGTGAGCAAAGGATAACTTTTGCACCGTTATCCATCAAATATTTAATTGTAGGAAGAGCACCTACAATACGGTTTTCATCAGTGATATTACCGTCAGCATCAAGAGGCACATTAAAATCACAACGTACCAAAACTTTCTTGCCTTTTACGTCAACATCTTCAACTGTTAGTTTGTTGTACATAGCTAAAATCTCCTTTTTTAACGGACAAAAACTGCCCGATTTTTCTTAATTATATTATATAAAAAAATTATATTTTTTTCAAGTGTATAATTAAAATTCGTTAAATATTTACCAATTTGATAAGTATGGCAGCTGTCAAAATGCCTACTATGTCACCGACAGCGGCAAAAGGAACAGCCCTTAAATTATGTTTTGCCCTTGTTTTGGCAAAATATACACAAAGACAGTAAAATGTTGTTTCAGTTGAACCCATAATAACGGAAGCAATTCTGCCTATATCGCTGTCAGGACCATGGGTATTTAATATTTCTGAAAGGATACCTATTGCACCGCTGCCGGATATTGGTCTTATAAGAGCGAGAGGAAGAACCTCAGCAGGTATTATTGACGATATAGGTGATAAAAACGATACAATTAAATCAATTGTACCTGATTCACGGAGCATATATGCTGCTGTAAGAACAGCAACAAGAGGCGGAAAAATACCTGCAACAATTTTCATGCCATCATAAGCACCGTCAATAAAAAGTTCATAAGAAGGAAGTTTTTTAACTACTGCAATAGTAAGTATAATAATAATTACTGCCGGTATAACGTAAATCATAGTTTTTTCCTCCCTAAAAGGAGTTTTGCGGGGATAACTGCCGCAATCAAAGCAACAAATGAGGAAATCCATATAGGAAGTATTACTGAAAATGGGTTTGTTGAACCGACGGCACTTCTAAGGGCTATTATTGTGGTTGGAAGTATTTGAAGTGAGGCTGTGTTTATAATTACAAGCATACACATATCCTTTGAAGCATAAAGAGGATTTTTATTTTCCTTGTCAAGACATTCCATTGCCTTTATTCCCATAGGAGTTGCCGCATTCCCCATACCTAAAAGGTTAGCACTTATGTTCATTGCAATAAAGCCCTTTGCCTCCTTCCCTGCTGTTGGAAAAAGGAAATTTATAATTGGTTTTAAAATAAACTCAATTTTTTTGCTGATACCTGATTTCTCCATAATTTTCATTAAACCGGTCCAAAAACACATTACTCCTGCAAATGATAACACCACAAATACAGAACTTTTTGCACCTTCAAAGGCACCGTTTATTGTTTCCTCTACCCTTCCGGTAAAAATAGACACTATTATTGAAATGACTATCATACCGCACCATATATAATTCATTAAATCACTCCCTTGTTATGAATTTTATGTTTATTTATATGATAATTTGTGCTATAATAGAAGAAAGAATTTGAGAGGAGAATAAGAATGCTTAAAGGAAAAACAGTTGTTCTGGCAGTTACGGGAAGTATTGCAGCGTATAAAATAGCGAATCTTGCAAGAATGCTTGTAAAGCTTGGAGCAGATGTACATGTGTTGATGACAAAAAATGCAACGAACTTTATAAATCCTATAACATTTGAAACGCTTGTAAAACATAAATGCCTGATAGATACATTTGACAGAAATTTTGAATATAGTGTTGAGCATGTAGCACTTGCAAAGGCAGCAGATGTGGTTATGATTGCACCGGCAAGTGCAAATGTGATTGGTAAAATAGCTAACGGAATTGCAGATGATATGCTTACAACTACTGTAATGGCATGTCCATGTAAGAAGATAGTTTCACCTGCAATGAATCATAATATGTTTCATAATCCTATTGTTCAGGATAATATAGAAAAGCTTAGAAAGTATGGCTATGAAATAGTAGAACCTGCGACAGGTATGCTTGCAAACGGTGATATGGGCGACGGAAGAATGCCTGAAGAAAGTTTATTGCTTGAATATATATTAAAGGAAATAGCTTATGAGAAAGATTTAAAAGGCAAAAAGATACTTGTAACGGCAGGTGCAACAGCAGAAGATATTGACCCTGTAAGATATATAACTAATCATTCAAGTGGCAAAATGGGTTTTGCACTGGCAAAAAATGCTATGCTTAGAGGCGGAGATGTAACTCTTGTAATGGCTGAATGTACTGCTATTCCGCCTGAATTTGTAAATATTATAAAAATAAGAACAGCAAAGGAAATGTTTGACGCAGTAATTAATATAAGTGATGATATGGACATAATAGTTAAAGCGGCGGCTGTGGCTGATTATAGACCTAAAAATATAAGCAGTGAAAAGGTAAAGAAAAAAGACGGTGAAATGGTAATTGAACTGGAACGCACTGATGATATATTAAAAACCATAGGTGAAAATAAAAAAGACGGTCAGTTTATATGCGGTTTTTCTATGGAAACAGAAAACATGCTTGAAAATTCGAGAGAAAAGCTTAAAAAGAAGAATGTTGATATGATTGTGGCTAATAATCTTAAACAAGACGGTGCAGGTTTTGGTACTGATACGAATATAGTGACGCTTATAACTTCTGATGATGAATTAGAGCTTGAAATTATGAGTAAGGACGAGGTAGCTAAAAAAATATTTGATTTAATATTAGAAAAAACGGATAAGTCATAATGGCTTATCCGTTTTTTTGTATATTTTTAATTTATAAAATCTATTGTAATTCTATTCTGTCTAAGTATAAAGCAGGAATAGTAATATTTCCTCCTAAGGTAGACTTATAAGTATAAAGACCTAAAGATGTGCCGTATACAGTAACATAATCATCTTCAAGAATTCTTGATGTAACAATATCTTTTTGATATGCAACATATATAACATTATCATAATTACCACCTACGGCAATTCTATGTTGTGTTTCTGTATCTCCTTCTATAACCTGTATAACCTTACCGCTGTATGTAAGGCTCTTGCCTATATATTGATTTGGATTACGTGCAAGTTCTGAATAATCTACATATCCGTAATTTTCTTTTATAAACTCTTTAACCGGTTCAGGAGTAGGTTCGGGTTTTATAGTAGGAGTTGGCTTTGGTGTAGGTTTAGGTGTTGATGTCTGTATCGAAGTCGGTGCAGGTGTTTGTTCAGTGTTTGAAGTATTGGTCTTATTTTCTGAATTACTTGAACACATAGCTACCGTAAAAATAAGAATTATGACAATAGCAATGATAAAGGCAATAAGACAGCCTTTATTTTTTTTAGGTATCTGATTATTAGTAAATTGAGTGTCAGAAGTTGATGAAGAATTTTCAATACGATAGCCGCAGTTATCGCAAAAATTTTGGTCATCTTTTAATTCTTTACCGCATTTCATACATTTTTTCATAAGTATCCCTCCAAAATAATATTGCACCTATATAAGTGCAATATTATTTTATCACAATGCTAAAATAAAGTCAATAGTTTTTGTTGATTTACAGTTGCAGTATTGGAGGTAAATATGAATATAGAATATGAAAAACAGATTGGAAAAAGAATAAGAAATTTGAGAGAAAAAAGAAAAATGACACAGGAGGAACTTTCATCTAAATTACAGCTAAAAGGCTGTGATATAACACGAAGTGCATTAGCAAAAATAGAAGTAGGTCAGCGTCATATATATCCTGATGAAATAAAATTTATAAAAGAAATTTTAAAAATTGAATTTAATGATTTATTTTATTAAAATATTTTATAATAAAAATTCCCATTGAAATAAAATGGTGAGTGTTATATAATATGTCAGGAGGTTTTTGTATGAAAAAGACGATAATATTAATTATATTGATTTTAAATTTATCAATAACCGCATTTGCAGATGATGTATCCGTCTATTTCAATGGTGAAAAGATGGATTTTATCCAATCACCTATAATTCAAAATGATTACACCCTTGTCCCCTTTCGAGCTATTTTTGAAAAGCTTGATATGACAGTTCAGTGGTTTGAATCAGACAGACGTGTAACTGCACAGGGAGAAGACGTATCAATAACATTGTTTATAGATAATCCTGAAATGATAGTTAATGGTGAGAAAAAAGAATTAGGTACACCGCCTGTTATATATAATGATTATACAATGGTTCCTTTAAGAGCAGTTGCTGAATCAGTAGGTGCAAATGTCAGCTGGGACGGAGATTCAAGAACTGTAACAATTACAGCAAAAGAAAGTGAATTTGATTTGTGGTCAAAACAAGTTCTTGAACTTACAAACATAGAACGTGAAAAAAGGGGTTACTCTCCCCTTAAATGGAGTGATGCACTTACAGAGATAGCAGATGCTCACTGCAACGATATGATAGAACGTGATTTCTTTTCCCATGATAATCCTGACGGGTTAACGCCGTTTGATAGAATTAAATCAGCAAATATATCATATTGGATAGCCGGAGAAAATATAGCAGCAGGACAGTCGTCTCCGGAGGCAGTTGTTAAAGAATGGATGAATTCAAAAGGACATAGAGAAAATATTTTAAATCCGGATTACGAGTATTTAGGAGTTTCTGTAAGAAAAGGTGGAAGATACGGTATATATTGGGTACAAGAATTTGCACTGTTTAAAGAGTAAGGCAGTATGCCTTATTTTTTTACAAAAAAAGACTATGTAGCTTTGCTACATAGTCTTTAATAAATCTAAAATCAAAATTATTCTTCGATTTCTGAAACGACACCTGAACCAACTGTTCTACCGCCTTCACGAATAGCGAAACGAAGACCCTTTTCGATAGCGATTGGTGTGATTAGTTCAACTTCCATCTTTACGTTATCGCCAGGCATGCACATTTCTGTACCTTCTGGAAGTGTGATAACGCCTGTAACGTCAGTTGTTCTGAAGTAGAACTGAGGTCTGTAGTTGTTGAAGAATGGTGTATGACGTCCACCTTCGTCCTTTGTTAGAACGTAAACTTCACCCTTGAACTTTGTATGAGGGTTGATTGAACCTGGCTTTGAAAGAACCTGACCTCTTTCAATTTCTGTTCTCTGAACACCACGAAGAAGTGCACCGATGTTGTCACCAGCTTCAGCATAGTCAAGAAGCTTTCTGAACATTTCTATACCTGTAACAACAACTTTTCTTCTTTCGTCTGTAAGACCAATGATTTCAACTTCGTCATTAAGGTTTAGCTGACCTCTTTCAACTCTACCTGTAGCAACTGTACCACGACCTGTGATTGAGAAGATATCCTCGATAGGCATTAGGAAAGGAAGATCTGCCTTTCTTTCCGGTGTAGGAATGTAGCTGTCAACAGCATCCATAAGGTCAAGTATGCACTTGTACTCAGGAGCATTAACATCTGTTGAAGTTGATTCAAGAACCTGAAGAGCTGAACCTGAAACGATAGGTGTATCATCACCAGGGAATTCATACTCTGAAAGTAGGTCTCTGATTTCCATTTCAACAAGTTCCATAAGTTCTGGATCGTCTACCTGATCTGCCTTGTTCATGAATACTACGATATAAGGAACGCCAACCTGTCTTGAAAGAAGGATGTGCTCTCTTGTCTGAGGCATTGGACCGTCAGCAGCTGATACAACAAGGATAGCACCGTCCATCTGAGCAGCACCAGTAATCATGTTCTTAACGTAGTCAGCGTGGCCTGGGCAGTCAACATGAGCGTAGTGACGGTTATCTGTTTCGTACTCAACGTGAGCTGTTGAAATAGTAATACCTCTTTCTCTTTCTTCCGGAGCCTTATCGATCATGTCGTAAGCTTCGAATTGAGCTTGACCCTTAAGAGCCAATACCTTTGTGATAGCCGCTGTAAGAGTTGTCTTACCGTGGTCAACGTGGCCGATTGTACCAATGTTAACGTGCGGCTTATTTCTTTCAAATTTCTCCTTTGCCATTGTAGAAATTCCTCCTTAAAAATAATATAGTTACACTAATAAGATTATTATACAATTTTTTTTTGAAAAAAACAAGTATTTTTTCAAAATTTTATAAATTATTAAAAAATTAAGCGGCGAAAACAGGATTTAAAACCCTGTTGCCGCATAATTTAATTAACCCTTTGAACGATCGCTTACAATCTTTTCCTGAATTGACTTCGGAACCTCGCTGTAATGTGATGGTTCCATAGAATACTGACCACGACCTTGTGTACCAGAACGAAGAACAGTAGCGTAGCCGAACATTTCTCCCAAAGGTACATCAGCTGTTACCTGAGTAACACCGCCGCTGCGTGATTCCTGTTGCTTAATCATACCACGTCTTGAGCTTAGGTCACCGATAACGAAACCAAGATACTCATCAGGTACGATTACGTTTACAAGCATGATAGGCTCCTTAATAACCGGATCAGCCTTCTTCATACCTTCCTTGAATGCCATTGAAGCAGCAATCTTGAATGCCATTTCTGAAGAGTCGACTTCATGGTAAGAACCATCATAAAGAGTAACTTTAACGTCAACTACGTTGTAGCCTGCAAGTACACCTGACTGCATAGCACCCTGTACACCGGCATCAACTGCTGGGATATATTCCTTAGGAATAGCACCACCTACGATAGCGTTAACGAATTCGTAACCCTTACCTTCTTCAAGTGGCTCAAGTTTAAGAAGTACATGACCGTACTGACCTTTACCACCTGACTGACGTGCATATTTATGCTCAATGTTAACTTCTTTTCTGATTGCTTCTCTGTATGAAACCTGAGGTTCACCAACGTTTGCTTCAACCTTAAATTCACGAAGAAGTCTGTCAACGATAATTTCAAGGTGAAGCTCACCCATACCGGCGATGATTGTTTGACCTGTTTCATCATCTGTGTAGGTCTTGAATGTTGGGTCTTCTTCTGCAAGCTTAGCAAGAGCTATACCCATCTTTTCTTGACCTGCCTTAGTCTTAGGCTCGATAGCAACACGGATAACCGGTTCTGGGAAGTCCATAGACTCAAGGATGATAGGATGTTTTTCATCACAAAGTGTTTCACCAGTTGTTGTATTCTTAAGACCAACAGCAGCAGCTATATCACCTGCGTAGCAGATATCAATATCTTCTCTGTGGTTAGCATGCATTTGTAGAATTCTACCCATACGTTCTTTGTGACCTTTGCAGGCATTTAGTACGTATGAACCAGCATTTACTGTACCTGAATATACTCTGAAGAAACAAATTTTACCAACGAATGGGTCTGTTGCAATTTTAAATGCAAGAGCTGCGAAAGGAGCATCATCTGATGATGGTCTTTCATCCTCTTCGTTAGTATCAGGATTAATACCCTTGATGCTTGGAACGTCAACCGGTGACGGCATGTAATCAACAATAGCGTCAAGTAGCATCTGTACACCCTTGTTTCTGTATGATGTTCCGCAAAGTACCGGAACAATTTCGTTATTTATTGTAGCTTTTCTAAGAGCTGCTCTTAATTCATCAACTGAAATTTCCTCATCAGCGAAGAACTTTTCCATAAGAGCTTCATCTGTTTCAGCTATCTTTTCTACCATGTTCATTCTGTATTCCTCTGCCTGTTCAAGCATATCAGCAGGAATATCCTCGTCACGAACATCATTACCAAGGTCATCATAATAAACCTCAGCTCTCATTGTCATAAGGTCAATGATACCCTTAAATGTGTCCTCAGCACCGATTGGAAGCTGAATAGGAACACCGTTTGCCTGAAGACGTTCATGGATCATGTCAACAACTCTGTAAAAGTCTGCACCCATGATATCCATTTTATTAACGTATACCATACGAGGTACTTGATAATCGTTAGCCTGTCTCCAAACTGTTTCTGACTGAGGCTCAACGCCGCCCTTTGCACACATAACTGTTACAGAACCGTCAAGAACTCTTAGTGAACGCTGAACTTCAACAGTGAAGTCAACGTGACCCGGTGTATCAATGATGTTGATTCTCTTTTTATCTTTAGAACCTCTTTCGCCCCAGAAACATGTTGTAGCAGCTGAAGTAATTGTAATACCACGCTCTTGTTCCTGAGCCATCCAGTCCATTGTTGCTGCACCTTCATGGGTTTCACCTATTTTATGGTTAATACCTGTATAGTACAGAATTCTTTCAGTAGTAGTAGTTTTACCGGCATCTATATGAGCCATGATACCGATATTTCTTGTATTTTCAAGACTGACTTTTCTACCCATACAAAATGTCCTCCTTTCCTTTATTATAAAGGCTTGTTATTCGAATAAAACTAAAATTCCTCATAGGGACGGAAAACTTGTCCGTCCCAAGGGGAAATTACCATCTGTAATGAGCAAACGCCTTATTAGCTTCTGCCATCTTATGAGTATCTTCACGTTTCTTAACTGAACCGCCTGTACCGTTGATAGCGTCCATAATTTCGTTTGCAAGTCTTTCTTTCATTGTCTTTTCGTTACGTTCTCTTGAGTAACGAGTAAGCCATCTTAGACCTAATGTCTGACGTCTTTCCGGACGTACTTCCATAGGAACCTGGTATGTTGCACCACCTACACGTCTTGCTTTTACTTCAAGAACCGGCATGATATTATCCATAGCTTCCTGGAATGCTTCAAGTGCGTCCTTACCTGTCTTTTCAGCTACGATTTCGAATGCGTCATATACAATCTTTTGAGCTACACCCTTCTTACCGTCAAGCATAATGTTGTTGATAAGCTTTGTTACAACAATATTATTGTAAATCGGATCAGGTAGCACTTCTCTCTTTGCTATAAAACCTTTTCTTGGCACTTTACTTCCCTCCTTCATATTTTCGGTGGAGATTTCATATATCTCCGCTTTCATGAATATCACAGGTACTCTGAACTTCTTTTTTCAAAGCTCCGTCAGTGCTTTTCGAATATATATAATATAACCCGATATGCACTTGTGATATGTGCGTATTTAAAATTAATTACGCAGCATTATTTCTTTTCCTTAGGCTTCTTGGCACCATACTTACTTCTTGACTGAAGACGACCGTTTACGCCCTGAGCATCAAGAGTACCTCTGATGATGTGGTATCTTGTACCTGGAAGGTCTCTTACTCTTCCGCCTCTTATAAGCACAACGCTGTGTTCTTGTAGGTTGTGACCTATACCTGGGATGTAAGCTGTTACTTCTATACCGTTTGTAAGTCTTACTCTGGCAATTTTTCTAAGTGCTGAGTTAGGCTTCTTAGGTGTAGCAGTTCTAACAGCAGTACATACGCCTCTCTTTTGAGGAGAACTCTTATCTGTTGTCTTCTTCTTTAGAGAGTTCAAGCTCTTCTGAAGCGCCGGAGCAGTAGATTTCTTCTTTGATGTCTTTCTGCCTGTTCTTACCAACTGATTAAATGTAGGCATATCGTGTTACACTTCCTTTCATAATATTTTGTATATATTATTACACGTAAAAACGTGGAATAACCTAAATTATTTTAAAATTACGGCACAGCTTGCACCGACATCTATACCGCACATATTTCCTAATTCCTTCATAGTAGGTATAAAGAAAATTTGCGAATCTGTCTTTTCGGCAATATCGGCAATGCCGTTTTTTAAGTGGCTGTCACAGTCCTCAGCAATAAATACCTTGAATGCGTTGTTTTCATTTAAAGCTCTTATCGTCTGTTTATATCCAACCTGTAATTTTGACCTTTCGGCTTCACCGATCATGTTAATTCACACTCCGTATCCGTAAAATCAATTATTTCAGTCAACAAATTTAATAAATTATTGTTAACCTATCAGATTATATAAAAAAAAGTGAAATTTGTCAATAGTTTTCAAAATAAATTTTTTAACAATATTATTATTTTATTATGTATAATATTTTTAAATAAATTTACAAAAATTATTTTTTATTTACAAAAAAAATCAGTAAAATTACAGCGTTGTTAAAAAACGTTAAAATGTAAAAAAATAATGTCATTTTATTAAAATATATGTGTATAAAGTATGTCAAAAAATATTGACTAACCTATATAAAAAAGGTATAATAGATAATAGAGGTAGTATGACCAAAATTTGAAAATAATTTTTTTATACTACATATTGTGCATATAGAAAAAATACTTCAAAACATATAAGGGGAGAATATATCAATGAAGTTTAACAGAATGATGACAAAATTTTTAACAACATTAATAATGGTATCAATGGTAGGTACATCTGTGCAGATTCCTACTATGGCAGAAATTCAAAATGCAGCAGCAATATATGCTGAAAGCAAATTGGAGGATACAGTTAAAGATGAAAATAGCAGCACAGAATCAGAAGAATCTGTTGCTGCCGATGATGAGGACAATAAGAAAGAAGATGTAGAAGGTACTCAAAATGAAGAGACAGAATCTACATCTAATTTTGGTGCACAAAATGAAGAAAACTCCCAAGATGAAGTAGATACTTCGTCTTCTTCTGGTGCATACGGAAATAATAACTCATCATCGTCATCATATTCTAATACAGATATAAATACTTCACAGGTTCTTGAACCATTTTCAACAGAAAATGATAGTGATCAATTATCTCTTGATAAATCATTCTCTTTATTTGAATATTTTGGAGCTAAACAGACATTTTCTGCTATAGCTACAAATGGAGACGGTAATGATATTATATGGGAAGCTGGTGAACCTGAGTATCTTTCAATTTCGGAACCAGTTGTTGATGGAGCTAAGAGTACGGTTGATATTACATGGAATGGTAAGGAAGTTGAAGATATTACAAGAACTCCATTCTATGCAATGCTTAAATCAAACCCGCTTGAAAGAGTTACAGGTACAGCTTATCTTTCAAATGGGCAAGCTCCTGCTGCTGGCGAAGAACAGCTTGAACCAGGCTCAAAGACAGAATTTGAATCAGAGGAAGTTAAGCAATTCGTACAGGAAATGTATGAGTCAGGTCTTACACAGGAAAATTCTGTATATGATCTTTCTTTATTAGGAGACACAGAAAGTGATACACCTGATTATAGCAAAATGTCAGATGAAGAAATTTTAGAGATGTTTGAGGAAAATCAGGCAGATGAAACAGAAATAACAGTAGACGAGGAAGATATAGAATTAGAAGAAAATAATAGCAACATTGCGGAGTCAGATAAAACTGATAGTGATGAAACAGAAAATATAGAAGAAAAAACATCAGCTGATGATATATATAATAAGGAAGAAACTCAGACAGAGGTCTTACAAAATGATGTAAAGGATACTACAGAAATATCAGAAAAAATAAGTGAAGAAGAAAAGCAACAGTCAAATGACAGTGATAAAAATGATACTGTAGAAATTCAAAATATAGAAACATCAGAATCTGAAGTTGTAACAGAAACAATAGAAGTACCAGTAACAAAAACAGAAACAAAGGAAGTTCAGGAAGAAGTAACAAAGGCAAAACAGGTTGAAACATTAACAACAGAAACTACAACAACAGAAATTATAAATGAAGAACCTGTAGTAGAAACCGTGACAAAAACTGTCTATGAAGAAGTACCAACAGAAAAAGAAATGCGTGTTGATAAGCAGATCGTAGTTGGTGAAGATGAAGAAACGGGAGAATTACAATACGAAACAATAACAGAAACAATCACAGTTCCTACAACAGAAACAGTTGCAAAAGAAGAAACTAGCGAAGAGGTTGTTGGAACTAATTATACTGTTCGTGAAACTGTCACAACAGAAACAACAACGACAGTAGATGGACAAGTTCAGGATACAACAACTGATACATCAGTAAATGAGTACACAACAACATCGGAGCCTACAGTTGGAATATCAACAGAGTCATTCACAACATACAGTGAAGAAGAGGTAAAAGAGTACATATCAAAGACAGTAGATGTTGAGGTTGAAGATGTACAGGTACAAACAGTAGAAAAAGAAGTACCAGTGATGGTGAATAGTTCGGATGATACTGTAAAAGAAGTACCGGTTATCAAAACAGCAGGTAATAGTTTATCAGTAACTGAAAAAGCAACTGATGAAACTGTAAAAACATCTGAAATGGAAGTTACTGTCGATGCAGAAAAATCATTAGATGATGAAAAAGCTTCTAATATAAATGTAGAACTTTTAGATTATGAAATCGAAGCTAATGATATTTTATCTGTAGACAGTACATTAGTCAACGATACAGAGATAAAAGAAGATGTATCGAAGTCAGAAGATGGTACCCAGCAAGACAGTGATAATGGTGATGAAATTGTCAGTGAAATATCATTATCAAATGATGATGTTTCATTAATGGCAGAAGGTGACACTTTTGGACAGAGATTCCAGAGAGCGTATGTTGGACAAACAATAAACATAAATGTTTTGTTTAATAAAGTAGATGGTACACCAGCAGCAAGTGTTAAAGTAATAAATCCAAATGTGGCAGTTGTGTCAGGAAATAATTCTATTACTACTGTTGGTTTTGGACATACTCAAATTGTTGGTTACAATTCATCTGGCAAAATGACAAGTATAATCCAGCTTGATGTATTGAATGAAAGTACTGATATAGCAGTACCTCAGGTATCAGCTGGT
>CALXQE010000081.1 GCA_944390495.1 uncultured Clostridia bacterium | reverse complement strand
GGTTGTGTTCTCGGTATGTGCCAAGTGGTTCTTAAATAAAGTCGAAACATTCTTAAAAGAGAGAGTTAGGAGAGTTAATCATGTCTGAAGAAAAGAAGTTAAATGGTACGGTCATCGTCACTTATCGTTGCAATGCTCGTTGCTCTATGTGCAACCGTTATAAGGCACCTTCCAAGCCGGAAGAGGAAATTAGCATCGAGACCATCAAGAAGCTGCCGAAGATGTACTTCACAAACATCACCGGCGGCGAGCCGTTCATCCGTACCGACCTGAAGGATATCGTGCGTGAACTGTACAAGAAATCTGACCGTATCGTTATTTCTACGAATGGTTTCTTCACCGACCGTATCGTTGACCTGTGCAAGGAGTTCCCGCAGATCGGTATTCGTATCTCTATCGAGGGTCTGGAGCAGACCAACAACGAGATTCGCGGCCTGCAGAACGGCTACCAGCGTGGTTACGGCACACTGAAGAAGCTGCGTGAAATGGGCATGAAGGACGTTGGCTTCGGTATGACTGTTCAGGACAAGAACGCTCCTGACCTGGTTCCGCTGTACAAAATCTCCAACGAGATGGGCATGGAGTTCGCAACAGCATCTCTGCACAACAGCTTCTACTTTGTTGAGGCAAAGAATATCATTCACGATCGTCCGATGGTTGCTAAGAACTTCGAGAATCTGGTCAACGAACTGCTCCGTAGTAACAGCCCGAAAAAGTGGTTCCGTGCTTACTTCAATCACGGTTTGATCAACTACATCTACGGCCAGAAGCGTCTGTTGCCTTGCGACATGAGCTTTGATACCTTCTTCATCGACCCGTATGGCGATGTTATGCCTTGCAATGGTACAAAGGACAAAGAGGTTATGGGCAACCTGAACAACCAGACTTGGGATGAGCTGTGGAACAGCCCGGAGGCAGAGAAGGTTCGTGCGAAGGTTCGTTGCTGTGACCGTGACTGCTGGATGATCGGTAGTGTTTCTCCAGCGATGCACAAGTATATTTGGAAGCCTGCTACTTGGGTTCTGGTTCATAAGTTCAAGGCTCTGTTCACCAAGCATCCGTACAGCATGTACGAGCTGAAGATCTGCCGTGATTACCGTGATGGCAAAGTTACCAAAGAGGATCTGGACAAGTGCAGCACCTGCGATATGAACTGTGTGATTAACAATGGTCTGAGTGAGGCATCCAAAGAGCAGCTGAAGCATAAGACCGGCGAGGAAATTGTGGATGCCGATATCGCACAGCAGATGGAGACGAAGTAATGAATATCCTGTATATAGCTTATTCATGTAACCCTTTTGCTGGAAGCGAAGATAAAATCGGTTGGTGCGTTCCTTATGAAAGCTCAAAAACAAATAAAGTTTATGTGATAACAAAAGAAGAACAACGTGAACCAGTCGAAAAATATTTGCAGAGTCACTCACTTGAAAATATAAAGTTTTATTATGTTGACATCCCTAATTTTTACAAGAAAATCTTCAAGGGATTCATGTATTCTGGAAGACTTAATGTGTGGAATAGACGAGTGCTTCCTCTTGCAAAGAAAATCTGTGCGGATCAGAAAATTGACGTTATTCATCAGATTACACCAATTGAGTTCCGTGCAATTGGAGACTATGGAAAGATAGCAAATATCAAATTTGTCTGTGGACCACTTGGCGGCGGAGAGTCTTTGCCTAATGGGTTAAAAGATTACGCAAAGGGACATGAAATCATTGAAGTCGTTCGCTCAGGGATAAATCGCTGGTATCGTTTTAAACTGAGAATCACTGGTAAACTAAATCGCTGCGACTATATTATGTTTGCAAATAAAGAGACTCAAGAATTCCTCGTGGGGGGGGGCAGAACTAAACTGTCCGTATGAATTAGTCTTTGATAACGGATTAAGACCGGACGAATTGGTGAGCTGGACAGAAAAGGAAAAAGTGAATGAAGAATTACAATGTAAGTGATGAGCCAGTGACTGAGGTTGCGGTAGATATAAATGATATTAAAGATACTTGCAATGAAAATGGCAGAAATGAAGAATGTGTCTTTCTGGTTGCTGGAAGAATGATATATCGAAAGGGCTTGGATTTTCTTTTTGATGCATTGATGAGAATTCCACAGGAAACTAGATATCAGGTTAGGGTTGTAGGCGATGGCCCGGAGCTTGAGCATCTGCGTAAACGCTGCAAGGATGACCTGAACTTGTCTGAGCATGTGCACTGCATGGGTTCCATTCCCTATATGGAAATGGAAAAGGAATATGCAGATGCGGATGTATTTATTATGCCGAGCATTCGAGAGACGACAGGCACGGTCTTATTGGAGGCAATGTCAAAGGGTATTCCAGTTATTACTATTAACAAGTTTGGTGGAGCAACTCTTTTTGATAAAGACACGGGTTGGCTTTATGAAGGAAATACGAAGGAAGAGTACATCGAAAATTTGAAAAAGGCTATTCTTGAATGTATTGCTAATCCTGATGAAGTAACAAGACGTGGAAAAAACGCGCGAAAGAAAGCAGAAAAGTATACTTGGCAGGAAAAAAATAAGAAATATCAGGAAGTGTATAAGAATCTGCTGAAAAAGTAAGTTGTAAAATAAAAGCATGATTTATTAATGAAAATAAACTTGTGAAGTTTGTGAGTATATAATTCCATTGATTTTCCAAGATATTCATATATTATAGCAAACTAGCTTTTTAATGCAATAGCAACAATGTTGGTTTGCATATCGCAAATATGCAGTTTCGATTTGCGATATTTTCTGAGATTGCGATAAACCATGCTTGATGATATGGCGTGGGATTGTTAACGGGCACTAATATAATTTGACGAAAATCAGGAACTTTAAATTAGAGGAGAAAATAAAATGTTTCGTACGATTAGATATTACGTACAAAATAAATTCCCAAAATTGTATTTGTATATATATAAATCGTTTTTAAAAATAAGGAAAATAAAATCAAAAGAGAAAAAAGTCCAATGTGGGAAACTCAACGAAGATAAAAGAATTTATGTGATAAGGATTAGAAAAGAAACCCTAGGATTGATGGGGTATTATATGGCAATCCTGGGACACATCAGAATTGCCATAGATAGAAAATGCGTTCCTGTTGTAGACATGAAAAATTATAAAAATACATATCTAAAAGAATGTGAGGTTGGAGAAAAAAATTCTTGGGAGTATTATTTTTGCCAGCCTAGTGATGTAACCTTAGATGAAGCCTATAAAAGTAAAAATGTAGTACTGAGCAATATGGAAACGCCAATCGAAGCGGAACCTAGACGCTTTTACTATGATTTTTATTTAAAGCAAGATATGAAACAGTATTATAAGATTGTTTCTGAAATGATGAAATTTAATAAAAATACTAAAGAAAAATTGAATGAGGCATATGCCCAAATTATACAACCCATAAAGACATCTGGAAACAAGATTATTGGAGTTGTGAGTCGAGGAACAGATTTACTTGGATTTCCAGGGCATTCTAAACAACCGACTACTGATGAATTGATACGAGAAACGAAGAAACTCATGTATGAGCATTCTTGTAAATACATCTTTTTGGCTTCTGATACTAATAGGGCAATTCAAGAATTTTGTGACTATTTTGGCGAAGAGTATGTTCTCACAAATAAAAGTAAAAGATATGATGAGTGTGGAACAAAAGGAGAAAACGTATTAAGCGATATGCACTTCGAAAGAGAAAATGATGAATATCTCAAAGGAATGGAATACTTAACAACAATGTGGTTATTATCGCAAGCAGATGTGCTTTATGGAAGCTTGGTTGGTGCAACTGTAAGTGCAATATGTATGAACAAAGGAAAGTATGATCACGTTGAAATATATGATAAGGGCGTGTACTAATACAGAGGAGAAATTCAGTGAAAAAAATATTGTTTGTAATGATGTCGCTCTATAATGGTGGAGCAGAAAGAAGCTTGGTAAATTTGCTAAGCGAGTTGCCGAAGGAAAAATATGAAATTGATCTTTTGTTGTTTCGGCGTGAGGGATTGTTTTTGTCGCAGATACCTCAAAATGTTACGATGATAGATCAGACAAAAGGCATAAAGGCTTTTTATGGTCCATTATCAAAGGCGGGAGCCTTAGGGGGAGTGAAAATTTTCGGAACGGCAATATCGCATTTGCTTGAAAGTAGAGGAAGCGATAGAGCACAATGCCGCTGGAAATATTTTTATGCGCCATTCATTAAAAAAATAAATACGCATTATGATGTTGCAGTTGCTTACATTACAGGGGATACGTTGGGATATGTAATTGATAAGGTGACGGCTGACAAAAAGATTGTATGGGTTCATAATGACTATCGAGAAGGTGGATTTTCTAAGAAGTATGATTATCCTTACTTTAAAAAGGTTGATGAAATTGTAACAATTTCCGAGACTTGTGAAAAAATATTAAAGGAAGAGTTTCCGGAATTTAACGAAAAGATATATTGTATTCCCAATATCACATCGTCAAAATTGATTCGTAGTAGAGGAAGTGCATTTTATCCGGAAGAATACCAAAAAAACAAAGTTAATATTTTGTCGATTGGAAGATTGACAGAACAAAAGGGCTTCGATATTGCAATAGAAGCCGCAAAGATAATGAAAAAAGCTGGGTATCGATTTATGTGGCATATTATTGGAACAGGTGAACTGGAGGAATCGTTAGATAAGCAAATTGTCACTGCTGAAGTCGATGACTGTATTCGGCTGATAGGTGCTAGAGAGAATCCTTACCCGTATATTCAAAATTGTACCTTATTTGTGCAGCCATCAAGATGGGAAGGAAAATCAGTTGTATTAGACGAGGCAAAGATTTTGGCTGCTCCAATAGTTGCAACAAATTACCCCACAGTTATGGATCAAATTCATAATGATGTAGAGGGAAAAATAACAAATATGTCGGCAGAAGCACTTGCACAAGGCATTATAGAGATGTTGGAAAATAGTAATTGTCGGGCGAAAATTAGAAATAATCTTTTGAGCCATGAGTATGGAAATCAAAACGATGTGATTAAATATGAAAAGATTTTTGATGTTGGTGGTGGAAGATGATTATATATATATCAAAAGCATTTGAAGATAATATAGGAGCAACAATGCATTATAATGCACTAAAAGAGATTTATGGGGAAGAACAGGTTTTTACTATAGATTTGAGGTTTATAGCACCTTGTAGAGAAAAAAATTATATTGCATTTGGAAAATATAAGAATACTTTTGAAAGAATTAAACGTTGGTGTCAAGGGAATATGTCTTTTATTGACAATAATATCATTAATGAAATATGCGAGCTTATTGACACTAATATGGTGAATCTTGTTTTTATTGAGGATTCTGTTTTTGGTAATTTGGTAAAAGCAATAAAAGAAAAGTGTACCGATGTTAGAGTTGTGTCCTTTTTTCATGATGTTAAGGCCGATTTATATCCGCAATGGAGAAAAAAAGAAACAAAATTATGGCTTAAAATTGATCCGACCATTGGTATTGAACAGGAAAAAGTTAGCCAAAAAAACTCGGATGTTAATATCGTATTTAACGAAAGAGATGCAAAGGTGTATGAAAGATTCTACGGAAAAAGACCTGAAGCAATTCTACCTCTTCCGGCACCAATTCCAACTATTCCAGATGGTGTCATAAATGTTATTACAGCAAAAGACGAAAAAAAGCATCTTTTGTTTGTTGGAAAGAAATATTATCCGAATTTGATTGGATTTAAATGGTTTGTCGATAATGTCCTTCCAAGCCTTACTGGTAATATTCAGGTGGATGTTGTAGGAAGAGGTTTGGAGGAACTTAGGAACGAGTATTCAGATCCACGTATTAATGTAATTGGTGGAGTAGAAAGTCTTAATCCGTATTATGAAAATGCAGATATTGTGATTGCACCGCTATTTGATGGTGGTGGAATGAAGTCTAAAACAGTAGAAGCTCTTTCATTTGGAAAAATATTTGTTGGAACTGAAGAAAGCTTGTTTGGATTCTGGGAAGAAATGGATAGCGATATCAGAGGCAAGACTTGCTATCAGTGTAACACGCCAGAAGAATGGATACAGACCATTAATAATCTGGCAAATGATGACATTCACAAATTTAATGAAGATGTCTTTGAACTTTTCAAAGCAAAGTTCTCTTATGATGTTATTAGAGATCAGCTGAAAGCAATAATGGAGGAATAATTATTATGAAAGTATTAGTTACAGGCGCAGGTGGAATGGTTGGCTCTCACATGGTAGAGCTGTTGCATGATCAGGGGCATGAAGTATTGGGTACGTATTATAAGCCGACAACTGATATTACAGAACTTGATCCGGATATTCGCATGGAAGAATGTGATGTGCGCTACTATCAGGCAGTTCAGCGTGTAATTTCAGAATTTCAGCCGGATCAAATTTATCATCTTGCAGCGCAAAGTTATCCGACAGTTTCCTGGACTCATCCGCAGGCAACAATGGAAACAAACGTGAATGGTACGATTAACGTATATGAAGCAGTTAAGTTTGTCCGTCAAACTAGACCTGATTATGATCCAATGGTTGTTGTTGCATGTTCCAGTGCAGAGTACGGTCAGACTTTAAATGAGCTTGAAGATCCGTATGTGAAAGAAACAGCGGAATTAAAGCCTCTCCATCCTTATGGTGTGAGCAAGGTTGGACAGGATCTGTTGTCTTTTCAGTATTTTATGAACGACCATATTCGTTGTATCCGTGTTAGAATTTTCAATTCTACCGGAACGAGAAAAGTGAATGATATTACATCTGATTTTACCAAGCGCGCTATTTTGGCAGAACGTTCTGGTGTTTATGAACTGCGTGTAGGTAATCTGGAAACAAGACGTGCCATTATGGATCAGAGAGATCTTGTAAATGGTTTGATGCTTCTTGCAGAGAAAGGTATTCCGGGAGAAGTTTATAATCTGTCTTCGGAACATTGCTACCAGATGAAGGATATTGTAGCAATGATTGAAAAGCAGATTGGACATAAATTTGAAATTAAGGTTGATCCGAAATTGCTTCGTCCTACTGATGAAAGAATTATCATTGGTAATGTAGAAAAACTGAAACGTGATACCGGATGGAGCCAGAAAATTAGCATGGAACAGACAATTGCAGATATGCTGGATTATTGGCGCAAAACCCTGTAAGGAGACATTAGATGATTATTACAAAAACACCGTTCCGTATGTCTTTTTTTGGCGGCGGCACAGATATGGAAAGCTTTTTTAAAGAGTATGGTGGAGCGGTTATCTCTACAACCTTTGATAAATACTGTTATGTAAATGTGCGTCATTTGCCACGCTTTTTCGATTACAGTACGGAACTTACATACTCGAAATCAGAGCGAGTATCGAATATAGAGGATATTCAGCATCCTGCAATTCGTAATGCAATGAAAATGTTGGATATGCATGAGATTCGTCTAACATATGAAGCAGATCTTCCGGCACGTTCTGGCCTAGGAACATCAAGTTCTTTCGCAGTTGGAATGCTGAATGCCTTCTATGCTTTAAAGGGTAAGTATGCTGACAAGAAAAAATTGGCAGATGAAGCAATTTATCTTGAGCGTAATCTCTGCCAGGAAGCTGGTGGTTGGCAGGATCAAATTGCTGCTTCTTTTGGTGGATTTAACCGCATTAACTTTAATGCGGATGGGTATGAGGTTTTGCCAGTCATTATTTCTCCGGAGCGAAAGAAGCAACTCAATCAGAATTTAATGATGTTCTTCACGGGGTTTACCCGTTTCTCTTCTGATGTGCAGAAAGCAAATGCAGCAGGAAAACAGGATAAGATTGCCCAGTTGAAAGAGATGCTTGCTCTAGTTGATGATGCAGAGCGTGTTCTGACAGACAAGAATGCAGATCTGGATGATTTTGGTAGAATGCTGGATCACACTTGGAAACTTAAACGCCAAACTGGCTCAGCAGTGTCCACGAATAGTATTGATGAACTCTATGATAAGGGCATGGCTGCTGGCGCTTTGGGAGGAAAACTCCTGGGTGCTGGTGGTGGCGGATTCCTTGTATTCTATGTTCAGCCTGAACGTCAGGATGCGGTGCGTTGGGCGATGCGTGACCTGATGCATATTCCGTTTGCATTTGAGGATGGTGGTACGAGGGTGATTCATTATACACCGGAAACCTATGAACCAAAGAACTAATTTTGAGTGAGGAATGAAGAGATGAAAGTAGTAATAATGGCAGGAGGCAAGGGAACGCGTATTTCTTCAGTTGCCAGTGATATCCCGAAGCCTATGATTAAAATTGAAGGGAAACCAGTACTGGAACATGAACTGGAGTGTCTGCGTGACCAAGGGTTTACTGACATTATTATTACGGTGAGTCATCTTGGTAATATTATTATGGACTACTTTGGGGATGGATCTGGTACATCCCCTGTGACGGGAAAACCGTTTGGCGTACATATTGAGTACTATTTTGAAAAAGAACCGTTAGGCAACGCAGGTGCCTTGTTCAAAATTAAAGATAACCTGACATCTGATTTTCTACTTTTAAATGCAGATGCAGTATTTGATGTTGATTTTAATCGTTTTGTTGGCTTCCATCAGGAACATGGTGGAATGGTTACACTTTTTACCCACCCGAATAGCCATCCATATGATAGCGGGTTAATCATTGCAGATAAAAATGGAGAGGTAGAAAAGTGGCTTGCAAAAGAAGATGAGCGGCCGCAGTATTACAGAAACCGAGTGAATGCAGGATTGCATGTTATCAGCCCGAAAGTGCTGGAACTGGTTGATATTGATGCGGATTCAATAGGCAAGATCGGTGCAAACGGTAAACCGGTAAAAGTTGATTTGGATCGGCAGTTATTAAAACCGTTAGCCGGAACAGGAAAGATGTTCTGTTATGACAGCCCAGAATATGTGAAAGATATGGGTACCCCGGAACGGTATTACTCCGTATGCGCGGATTATAAAGAAGGAAGAGTATCCGGGAAAAATCTAAAAAATAAGCAAAAAGCAGTATTTCTTGATAGAGATGGAACTATTAATAAATATGTTGGTTTTCTTCGAAATATAGATGATTTTGAACTGATAGATGGTGTGGCTGAGGCAATTCGTAAAATCAATGAATCTGGCTATCTTGCAGTTGTTGTAACGAATCAGCCAGTAATTGCCCGCGGTGAAGTGTCTTTTGAAGAGCTGGAAGAAATTCACAATAAGATGGAGACACTTCTTGGAAAAGAAGGAGCATATTTGGATGCCATTTACTATTGCCCTCATCATCCTCATAAGGGATACGAAGGGGAGAGACCAGAGCTAAAGATTGATTGTACTTGTCGCAAACCGAAGCCTGGTATGCTGTTGAAGGCGGCAGAAGATTTCAATATCGATCTTTCACAGTCGTGGATGGTTGGTGATGGCGAAAACGATATCAAAGCCGGTTACAATGCAGGATGCAGAACAGCTTTGATTGGTCGTGAATCTTATGGTCAGGCAGTGACAATACCGACATTAAAAGAGTTTGTGGAACAGTGTCTGAAATAAAAGAAAGGGTATCGAAATGAGTGAGTTGGAAAAAAGATTGATGAAGCATATTGATTTATTAGTAGAACGTTACCCTTCACTTGAATCTGAAAAGAATAGTATTATATCTGCATATTTGCTTTTGGAAGAGTGTTATGTAAATGGTGGAAAGCTGCTTGTTGCAGGTAATGGGGGCTCAGCGGCAGATGCAGAGCATATTGTCGGTGAACTAATGAAGGGCTTTAAAATGCCGAGAAAGCCCAGAGCTGATTTTGCAGAAAAGCTTATGGCAGAAAATCAGGAATTAGGAACTGTCCTGGCAGAGAATTTGCAAGGAGCACTTCCGGCAATTGCTTTGGATGGACACCCGGCATTATCTACGGCATATATGAATGACTGCGAGCCGTTGCTTTGCTTTGCACAGCAGGTTAATGGTTACGGTAAAGCGGGGGATGTGTTTCTTGGCATTTCTACAAGTGGAAACAGTAAAAATGTTTTGTATGCGGCGACGACTGCCCATGCCAAAGGCATGAAGGTCATTGGTTTGACTGGCGCGAAGAGCAGCAAATTGGAACGGATGAGCGACGTTTGTATCAAAGTACCGCAGACAGAAACTTATATGATTCAGGAACTTCATCTTCCGGTGTATCACTGCTTGTGCTTGATGCTGGAGGATAAGTTTTTTGGTGAATGCTGATGAAGGAACGGATTAAGGATAAGCAGCCAAGTGTTGCAATTATCATTGTTAATTATAACGGAGCTGAAGATACGATAGAGTGTGTAAAGAGCCTGAATAAAATTAATTATGATAATTATAAAATATTTGTAATAGAAAATGGTTCGAGCAAAAAGCCTACGAAAGAGCAAATTGATTATTTGAAAGGACAGACAGTATATATTGAGTCAGCTGAAAACTTAGGATTTTCGGGTGGAAATAATATTGGAATCAGAAAGGCAATAGAAAATGAGTTCGACTACGTGCTGTTGCTGAACAATGACACAACAGTTGAACCAGATTTCTTGAGTATTCTTATTGGTGTAGCTACTAAAAAAGGTAATGCTGGTATTGTGAGTGGAAAAATAGCTTTTTATAGCAAGCCAAGCCATTTGTGGTACGGCGGTGGACATATGGATGAAAAGCTTGGTGGCGGTGCGCATGAAAGATGGAATGACCTGAATCCAGAAGATACAGGTGAAATTCGAGAGGTGACATTTATTACTGGATGTCTGATGCTGATTCCAATTGAGGTAGTGAAAAAAGTCGGATTGCTTTCAGAAGTGTATTTCCTTTATGCAGAAGATACGGATTTTTGCTATAAAGTGCTTGAAGCGGGATATAAACTCTGGTTTTGCGAAAATACCTTGATCTATCATAAAGTAAGTGCATCTACCGGAGCAACCAGTGCAATGACTCAATATTATATGGTGAGAAATGTATTGTATTTGACAAAAAAATATAGAACAGATTATCACAAGGTGAATGCAAGGTTTACTTATCAAACCATAAAAGATGTTATTCGAGGAAGAAAACAGTTTGCTCCAGTCAGATGTGCATATCGAGATTATCTGAAAGGGACTATGGGAAAATGGGAGATGTAAGAGAAAGTACCAGAAAATGTGCTCTAAAAGTATTAACTAAACTATTTAGAAAACCGTACAATGAATATACAGAAGAGTTTGTTGAACTGAGAGATCAACAGGCAAATGATTATGTAAGAGAGCGCATTCATCAAGCGAAAAATGGTTTGATGGTTTCTAAATGGGGAACAATAGAACTTGGAAACGTTTGCTCGTTACTATCAAATGAACTGCACATTCCTTTGATGGATATTTGCGAAGGAAAGGTAAACTACGATAGAGAGGGTAGTCTAATGTGGCTTACCAACAATGCTGGCTTTTTTCCAAACTCACTTCCGGCGGGTAAAAAGTTTGCACATCTGGCACTTGAGGATGCAAGTGAAATTGATATTCTGGGTTCTTATGTACAGCATGAATATTACGTTCGGAGCTATACAGAAAAGGCAAAAAAAATCAATTTGAATGGTTATTATGCACCGTTTCTTTGGAAAAATCCATGGACAAAAGAGCTTAAAGGAAAAAAGGTATTAGTGATTCATCCCTTTGCTGAGACAATAAAAAAGCAGTATGAAAAAAGAGAATACTTGTTTGAAAATCCGGATGTTTTGCCTGAATTTGAAAAATTGACCGTGATTAAGGCGGTACAGAGCATTGCTGGAAATAGTAGTGAAACAGGGTTTAAGGATTGGTTTGAGGCCCTGGATTTTATGAAGAATCAGATGGATCAGTCAGATTATGAAATTGCGTTGATTGGTTGTGGTGCGTATGGAATGTCACTGGCTGCACATGCAAAGCGGAAGGGAAAAATTGCAGTTCATATGGCCGGTTGGACACAGATGCTTTTTGGCATTTATGGAAATCGTTGGATCGAAGATCAACCGGAATTTAAAAAGTATATAAATAAGTATTGGACTCGTCCTGGTATCGATGAACGGCCTAAAAATGCTGAAAAAATTGAGGGAGGATGTTACTGGTAAAAATGAATCGAAATAAAGCATTAGCATTGAATAGTGCGGCTTCCCTGTTTCAGCAGATAGTTGCTCTTATTTGCGGTCTGATTGTACCGCGTTTAATATTATCCACCTTTGGCTCTGCTGCAAATGGAACGGTGGCGTCGATCAGTCAGTTTATCAGCATTACATCCTTGATTCAGGGGGGTGTAACTGGCGCAACGAGAGTTGCTTTTTATGGACCGGTAGCCACTGGTGATATGAAAAAGACCAGTGTAGTATATAAAACGAGTCAATCGTTTTATACGAAGTTTGCATTGGCACTTACTGCCTATGTTGCGGTTTTGGCTGTGGTATATCCGAAGTTTGTGGAAACACCGTTCGGTTACATAGACGCTCTTTTGCTTGTTTTAGTTCTGGGAATGAATGCGATTTTTGAAAGCATGTTTGGAATTCCCAGTCAGTTGTTAATGTTTGCGGATCAAAAAGCATATTTCAATACATTCCTTCAGATTTTTTGTACCATTGGAAACGCTTTTGTCAGTGTCATTTTAATCAAACTAGGCTGTTCATTACTTGTTGTCAAATTTGTAGCGGCATTGATTTTTATCCTAAGACCGATCATCTTGAATGTGTATGTGCGCAGACATTATGCAATTGATACAAGTGTAGAAAAAGATAAGAGCGTCCTTTCGCAAAGTAACGCTGCGCTTGCGAAGAGTATTGCGTTTTACGTTCATAGTAGCACGGATAACCTTGTGATCACAGCTTGCCTGAACGTAATGTGGGTGTCAGTGTATTCGGTACATCGGTATGTTGTCAGCAGCATATCGAATCTTGTTGCAGCTATTTTGGGCAATACGGAAGCTCTTTTTGGTCAGATGATTGCGAGAGATGAGCAGGATGCAATTAAGCATGATGTCCCTATGTATGATTTAATGTCTAAGATGCTGTCAACGGTATTCTTTTTCACATGTATTATTTTGATTACGCCATTTGTAAGTCTTTATACGGGTGGAATTAGTGACATAGATTACTACCAGCCTCTTTTTGCAACACTACTTTGCTTTGCAGAATATGTTTATTGTACTAGTTTGACCTATAATAATATGATTATGGCTGCTGGGCACATCAAACAGACCCAGTGGATCTCTGTAACAGAGGCGATTATCAATATTGTCCTTTCTTTGGTACTTGTGAAATGGATTGGTATTATTGGTGTGGCACTGGGAACGTTGATTGCGTTTGCATTTAACACAGTAGCCAATATTATTTATATGAAAAAGTATATTTTTGATATGTCACTCGGTTGGATTATTAAGGTATATCTGGCAAATCTGGTGGCTGGTGTTCTAGCCATGTGTTTGTTTGGAAACATTGTAAATGCACATATAACTGGTTTTATATCTTTTTTTATTTGGGCAGCGGTTGTTTTTGCGGGGGTTTGCTTGATAGATGTTGTACTCAATTACTTTTTTTTCAAAAATGAGACAAAATCTGTACTGCTTAAAATAAGTAAAAAATTTGCGAGGTAATAAGAGCCGATAGTGGGAGGACAAAAAATGAAAATTCGCAAAAATATAATATGGTGTGTGACGTGGATTGTCCTGCTGCTTCAGTTGGATATCCTTGGAGGAGTTATTCCATTTTTTGGTGATTGGAAGATAGAGATGTCGCTGGTTTTGTTTGACAGTATATTTACAGTGCTTACTTTAAGTAAAAATGGAACATTGTCGAAATATAGGTTATTAAACATATATATTGCGGTATATATAATTTGTCTGTTTGGTATCAGTTGTTTTACGGTACGTGAGGGAGTAGCAAGTGTTGATTATACTATTGCATATGCTCAATATTATTTCTCGGCATTTTTAGTATATCCATTATTATATCTTGAGCAAAGATATGGAACTGAAAAATCTTTTATGGAAAGTTGGCTACCGGTAGCTGGACTTGCATTATGCTTACGAATGTTAAATTGTTTGGTGTATGATGTTATAGGAATCGCACTTTTCCCGACTCTTATGGCGGGACAAGTGAGAGGTGGACACAGTACAAGTATTTGTGGCGCGATAGAAAATATTTTTCTGCTTTATTCTTTTTATTTGCTATTAAAATGTGGGGAGGGCTTGACAAAAACAAAAATTAAATATCTGATTTATGTGATTATCGGCTTAGTGTATTCGATCCGTTTTGTTGGTTCAAGAATCATGATAGTATCATTGATTGCTTCTATGGCAGTCCTTTGGTATGGGAAACAAAAACATGGGGCAAAAAAATTAATTGCATTCTCGATTGTTGTAATTGCAATTGCAATATTTTTGCAGACACCGTTTTATAAAAACCTATTACAGACAGTACAAGAAGCTTCTTCATCTGTTGATGATATATACAAAGAAAATACAATGTCGGTACGGTTGTATACACTTGAAACCCTTAGTAAGAATTGGAATGGAAAACCAATGGGCTTGGCTTTTTATGGAACACCCGTATTTAAACGTTATTTTGCAATCGGATCGAATGATGATTTGGGATATTTAGGAAATTGGTACACAATGGGGAGGTATTGTGTACCGATGATTGTTCTGCTTCTTGCTGGATATCTTTGTACTTCTATTCGTAATTTTGGGAAAAATAATGTTGAGATTATTTATTCCACGACGGTTTATTTGTTGATTACGGGCGTGAGTCTTAGTTTCCTGGACGTTGCAAGAATTGATGTCATTCCGTTCTTACTGTTCCTTCTTCAAACCTGGAAATGGTATAGCAATGAGTTGGAGGAGTTAGAATATGACGGTTAATGCAGAAAAGGGACGGAACTGCTATTTCGATTTACTGAAATACCTGTTATTCATATCTGTGGTTTTGATACATAATCCTTTGCCTGAAAATTTATGGGGGGGGGTATGGACGGCAATTGCCCGTTGCGCAGTCCCTACCTATTTCGCTATTTCTGGTTATTTCAGCAAGAAAGCAGGAAAAAAGCAGCTTGAAAAGGGTATAAACTTTTTGAGAATCTTCTTTGTGATGAATCTGGTGTGGTTTGGAATTTATACATTGATTTCCTATAGCCCGTACAAAGAACTTGCAAGATGGGCAAAGCTTGATGTGAATTCTAAGAACATATTGAAATGCTTATTGTTTGGAAGTGCTTTTGGAAATGAATATCTGTGGTATCTTCACGCAATTGGCATGGTTTATATTGTAGTGTATTTTGCAAGCCAAATTCAATTGAATAGGATCATTTATCGATGCTTCCCATACCTGGTGTTACTGTATTGGATTATGAGTGAGGGCACATTACTTGTAATCGGGAAAAGCGTTCAACCATTTTTGTATCGAAATTGGTTGATTGAAGGTGTTGGGTTTTACTATATGGGCAAATGGATGAGGGAACAAGACAGTCAGCGGAAGGCTCTTTCAATAGGGATGCTTATAATTGGAAGTATAGTTACGGTTGCTGAATACCGTATCTGCGGGAGAGTGGAGTTTTATTTTGGTAACCTACTTATGGTGTATGGGATGCTTGCATTAGGAAAATCTGTTCATCTTAAAGATAATATACTCTCAATGATTGGAAGCAAACATAGTTTACATTTATATCTGTATTCTCCGTTTGTTGCATTCGTATTTACGCTTCTTCAGATGATTTTGTTTCAGACAACCAGACATCAGGAAGTTATTACAGTATTGGTTGTTTTAGGAACGACTTGGCTTGTTATGCAGGGGTGGTTCATGAGGGCAATAGAGAAACTTAAAATAGCATAAGAAAGCGAGAACAGAAATGATAAAAAACAAAAGTGACCTGATAGAATATTTGAATGAAGATAAACGGATTATGAACACCACTCGTAAAAAACCTTCCTTACATCAGGTGTGTTGGAGATACTTGATTTTACTGCGTAAGGCGGAATACTATACAAATACGGGGGGGGGGTACTGAAAAAATGGTATCAGTTTCGGCTTAATGCTTTGAGTATTAAAACAGGAATCTTTATACCAATAAACACGTTTGGTAAAGGACTGGCACTGCCACATTATGGAACCATAATTGTCAATGGAAGTGCAAGATTTGGAGATTATTGTGTGATTCAAGCAGGCGTTAATGTATCAGCCAATGTCCACGGAGGCAGTTATGTATACTTGGCACCGGGAGCAAAAATTAACGAAAATCTAACTATTGCTGATCATGTGATTGTTGGAAGTAATTGTGTGGTAACACATTCAGTTGAATATGAAGGATGCACAGTAGCAGGAGTTCCGGCAAAAAAGATTTCTGATAAAGGATTCTATAGATAAATTGAAGGATGAAGGCAAAATGAGTGGGACAAAACAAACAAAACGTATTCCGCAACTTGAAGGACTACGGTTTATAATGTGCTGTATTATAATACTCTCTCATTTTGAGTTTCTTAGTAACTCAAAAATAGTTGGGGGGGGGTACACAAAGTACTTTCATAACGCAACGATGGCAGTGGATTATTTCTTTATGCTATCAGGATTTGGTATATGTTTGAGCCAGAAAAGACCAGGAAAATCATGTAAAAGCAAAATTGAGTTTGCAAAAAATAAAATAAAAAAGATATATCCGGCCTATATTGTTTCTCTCATGGTTACGTTGCCGTGCACATACATTGAACTTAGACCATATGGTTCGGCTATAAATGCAGGCTTGAAATCATTGACGCTGTTAGGTGCTGATGCCTCGCTTCTTCAATCTGTTACAGGAATGACTTTTTTCAGTCATTCGCTAAATGGCGTATGCTGGTTTTTGTCCTGTATATTTGTGTGTTACATCGTTATGGCATTTGTAATCAAAAAAATAGATAATATTAGGAGTAAACAAGAGGCGGACGTGTGTTTTCTGATCTCTATCATTATTGTATTGCTTTTGTCACTTGCGGCATCCAAGATAGAACAAATGAACCTTTCTGGAGGAAAAATAAATGATCTGTGGTATGGTCATCCTGCTATAAGATGGTGGTATCTTCTTATAGGAGCAATCTTAGGGACGCTGTATAAGAAAACAGATATAGAATTTGGAACTTTGACTGAAGTAGGGATTGCATCAGTGGCATGTGTGTACTTTGTCGTAAGAAACACTCTTTTAGAAATAATGAATCAAAATTTTTTAAGATTTTTTGATTTACTTTTGTGTTCAATGGTTCTTTTTGGATTCAGCAAAGGAACGGGATTTATTTCACAAGCTTTATCAAATAAGAGAATGCTTTGGTTAAGCCGAACAACAATGTATTTATACTTATTTCATTATCCTGTGAGAGCACTTGTAGACAATTTTTTTGTTAAAATTAATGCTATTAGTACTTTAGGAGAAGTGGGTTTTATATTTGAGTGCTTTTTAATTATTGCTTTTACGAGCTTTGTGGTTTGTTTATATATGAAAATTTGTAATTTAAAGAGTTGTTTTGTTGTGAAGGAGGATAACAAATAGTATCGGGCGCCAGACCCCTGGTACTAAACTGTAAACTCAAAATGCATAAAATGTAACTAAAAAGTCGAATGCTATTGAGTTAGTGTTTGTACTCAGTAAAATAAAGCCATGTGGACTTTTACACGGTAACTGCTCTTATAATCACACACCGCTACGAGGTGAGCAGCAGGAAACTATTAATTTTGGTTGGACGTGAAGAACGAAACCTATGGTAAAAGAATATTGTCAGAAAAAGGTATAAAAAACGATGAAAACAACATTACTTATCATGGCCGCCGGAATCGGCAGCCGTCTTGGAACAGGAATCAAGCAGTTGGAGCCGGTAGATGCTTCTAACCATATTATCATGGATTACTCGATTCATGATGCAATCGAGGCTGGCTTCAATCATGTGGTATTTATCATCCGCAAGGATATCGAGAAGGAGTTCAAAGAAGTCATCGGAGACCGCATTGCCTCTATTTGCGCTTCTTATGGTGTAACTGTGGACTACGCTTTCCAGGATATCAACGACATCCCGGGGGCTCTGCCGGAAGGCCGGACAAAGCCGTGGGGGACTGGCCAGGCCGTCCTTGCAGCGAAAAATGTGATTGATACTCCGTTCATTGTGATCAATGCAGATGATTACTATGGAAAGGAAGGCTTCAAGG
>CALXQE010000080.1 GCA_944390495.1 uncultured Clostridia bacterium | reverse complement strand
CAAGGTCGTAAACCATAATTGTCTGGTCCTTGTCACTCATACCGTAAGCAAGAGCTGCGGCTGTCGGCTCGTTTATAATTCTCAATACTTCAAGACCTGCAATCTTACCTGCGTCCTTTGTAGCCTGACGCTGTGAGTCATTAAAGTATGCAGGAACTGTAATAACTGCCTGTGAAACAGTTTCGCCAAGATAGCTTTCAGCGTCCTGCTTTAGCTTTGTAAGAATCATTGCTGAAATTTCCTGAGGTGTATATGCCTTACCGTCTATTGTAACCTTTTCGGTTGTACCCATTTTTCTCTTTATTGACATAATTGTTCTGTCAGCATTTGTTACAGCCTGACGCTTTGCAACCTGACCTACAATTCTTTCTCCGTCCTTCTGGAAAGCTACTACTGACGGAGTTGTTCTTGCACCCTCGCTGTTTGTGATAACATTCGGGTTACCGCCTTCCATAACAGCTACACAACTGTTTGTTGTACCCAAGTCAATACCTATAATCTTTCCCATTTTAAATTCCTCCTAAAAAATATCCTTTTATTAGTTTGCTACTTTTACCATACTGTGTCTGACAACTCTGCCGTCTTTATATATGTAGCCTTTCATAAGCTCCTCTACAACAGTATTGTCATCAATCGTTTCATCTTCAATGTGCATAACTGCATTGTGAAGATTCGGGTCAAATTGTTCACCCTCTGCCTTAATTTCAGAAACACCAAGTTTTGAAAGTACGTCGTTAAACTGCTTTAATACCATCTCGACGCCCTCTTTTATTTTTTTGCCGTCTTCAGTTGTAACCTCTGCCGCCAATGCTCTTTCAAGGTTATCACCTATCGGAAGTATCGCACCTACCGCATCAATTACAGCATCGCCGTAACGCATATCCTTTTCACGCTGTGAACGCTTTCTGAAATTATCATACTCTGCGTATAAACGCATATACTTTTCTGTCTGTTCCTTTAGCTTTTCTTCAAAAGTTTCTTCACTTGACTTATCTTCTTGAGTTTCTTCAACGTTTTCGTTTACTTCCTCATTTATCTCTTCATTATCCTTAGCCATTTGATTACCCCTTTCATTACTCATCGCTGATATAGTATTTCAGTATCTTGTCTATCTCATTTGAAATAAGATCAAGACTTGCAAACACCTTTGAATAATTCATTCTCTTAGGTCCTATAACGGCAAGTTTACCCGATGCCTTATCACCCAAGGAATAATTAATACTCACCAGTGAACAGTCATTCATTATTTCAAGGTTGTTTTCCTTACCTATCTTAGCCTCAATCCCGTCACCGCTAGAATCAGTTGAATTAACAAGTTTTTTAAGATTTTCCTTATCCTCCAGAAATGAGAAAATCTTTCCTGCTTTCTCAACATCGCTGTATTCGGGATATTTCAAAATAGACTTAGCATTATTTACGTAAATTTCCGTATCAGCATCGTCGGTTATTGTATCATAGACAAAATGTATAATGTCAATAAGAACCTTAGGTGAAAGTGATACGGTTTGTTCAATTTCCCTTTGAATTTCCTGTATCCTGTCAAAGGTTATTTCAGAAGCTGTAAGTCCTGATAGCTTCTGATTCAGAATTACCGCAAGTTTTCGGCATACTTCTTCATCTATATCTATATTCATTACCTGATTTCTTACAGTCTGCGTTACCACTATAAGCATAACCGTTCGATTACCGATTAAAACAAGGTCAATTTTTTTTATCTCTAAATTTTGTCCGCTCGGTGCTGTAACTACCGTTGTGTAGTCAGTAAGTTTCGATGCCATAGCACCTGCAAACTTAATAATTTTCTCAAGCTGACTTACTCTGTTTTCCAGTATCATCTGAAGCTGTGATACCGCTTCAACACCAATTTTATATTTTTGCATCAGTGAGTTTACATAAAATCTGTATCCCTCATCCGAAGGTATTCGTCCTGCCGATGTATGCGGCTGAATAAGATAGCCCATTTCCTCAAGGTCTGCCATCTCGTTTCTTATTGTCGCACTTGACAAACCTAAATTTTCTTTTTTGGATATTGCCCTCGAGCCGACAGGTTCTGCTGTACCTATATACTCATCAATGATTGCCTGAAGGATTTTTCTTTTTCTGTCACTTAAATCCATAAACAATCATCTCCTCTTTATAATTATTACTTTTTGTTAGCACTCTCATACCTTGAGTGCTAACAATTATAAGATACCACTATTATACCCAAATGTCAAGGTATTAATTTAACTTTTCATAATTTATTAACAAAATTAAACAAATTCGCATAAAATCCCGTTTGATACGTTTATTCCCCTGTCTGTAAGACTGTATCTTTCCCCGTCAAAACTTATAAGTCCGAGTTTTATAAATTTACTGAGTTTATCGCCGAAAACACTTTCTATATCACAGCCAAACCGCTGTTTAAAATCATATTTGCTTATTCCTATATTCATACGCAAACCTGTAATCATAAATTCAGCAATTTTATCACTTTCTGTAAGTTTTATAACTTCACGCTTACTGCCGCTGATGTACTTATCTATATCAGACGTATTATAGTATCTGCAATCACCGTCATAGGAATGGGCGGCAACTCCTAAACCTACGTACTTTTCACCTGTCCAGTATTTTATGTTGTGCTTACATTCCTTACCCTCTTTAGCAAAGTTTGAAATTTCATACTGCATAAAACCCTTTTCTTTTAGGTATTTAACGGTATATTCATACATTTCCCTGTCATCATCTTCATCGGGAATATTAAGTTCTCCCCTTAAATATTCCTGTTTTAAAACAGTACCGTCCTCTATAATAAGACTATATGCCGATATATGACTAAGGGGCAGAGATATAGCTGTTTCAAGATTATTTTTAAGACTTTTCATCGTCTGATTGGGAAGTGCTGTCATAAGGTCTATACTTATATTTTCAAATCCCATATTTTTCAAATGACAAACTGTATTATATGCCGTCTTACTGTCATGTATTCTGCCTATAATCTTTAATTCCTCATCATTAAATGACTGCACTCCCACACTTATTCTGTTAATACCGCCCTTTAGCATTGCCTCTGCCTTTTCGTCATTTATCGTCCCCGGATTTACCTCAACGGTAAACTCATAATCTGAATTTACATCAAAAACATTAAAACACATATCCGTTATTTTCAAAATCTGCTTCGGTGACAGTATTGACGGTGTACCTCCGCCGATAAATATTGTATCCACCTTTTCACCCTCATATTTAAGTGCTTCTTTTTGCAGTGCGTCAATATATTTATCAGCCATAATTTCTTTGCCAGAAAACGAAATAAAGTCACAATATTTACATTTTTGTCTGCAAAACGGAATGTGAATATATAACCCTTTCATATAATACCTCCTAAAAAAGAGGCTGACACAAAGCCAGCCTCGTAAAAACTAAAACTTTCCGCTTGCTCCGCCGCCGCCGAAACCTCCGCCGCCGCCGGAAAAGCCACCGCCACCTCGACCGCCAAAACCGCCTCCGAAGTAACCGCCTCCGAAGCCGCCGCCAAAGTAGCCGCCTCTAAAGCCTCGACCGCCACGTCCTCTGCCACCGAAAAACAAACTCATGATTATCAAAAATACAGCCAAGCCTACAATGAGCATACTATCGCCTTTAAATCCGTCTTCTTCTTCATAGGGCTGAGGGTCTTCAAGTTCACCGACTACCGATTCATAAAGCATTTTAATACCGCCGCTAAAGTCACCGTCAGACAAAAGCGGCGACGCCTCTCTTATAAATCTTCCGCATTTACCGTCATTTAATATACCTTCAAGTCCGTATCCGACCTCAATACGTATATCACGGCTGTCCATTACAAGAAGTATTAAAACACCGTTATCCTTGTCTTTATCTCCGATTCCCCATTTACGTGCAGTTTCAAGGGAAAACTCCTCTAAACTTTCAGAACCTATTGAATCCATAGTCAGTACACACACCTGTGTGCCGCCGCTGTTATTATAAGCTTTACCCCTTTCGTATATATAATTTTCCGTTTCACTGTCTAAAACATCGGCATAATCATTTACAAAAAATCGGTCTGTCGGCGAAGGAATTTCCGTATTCGCCGATGCACAAACGCTAAACAGCAAAATATAAACTGCCGCTAAAACAATTCCGATAGGCCCTTTAATTCTATTCAAAACTTACCTCCGGTACTTCTTTAGCACTCTCTTCTGCTTCAAATGTATCCTTACGTTCAAAGCCCATTATTCCTGCAAGTATATTTCCCGGAAATCTCCTTATTTTGACGTTATATGCCTGTACAGCCTCGTTGTAGTCTTTTCTTGCAACTCCTATTCTGTTTTCCGTACCTGCAAGTTCGTCTTGAAGTGATAAAAAGTTTTCATTTGATTTAAGTTCAGGGTAACTTTCGGAAATAGCAAGGAGTCTGTTAAGGGCTGAAGAAAGTTCACCGTTTGCCTCACTCACTTCGTCAACTGTATTAGCACCTGCAAGCTTTGACCTCGCCTGTGATACTGCCGTAAATACTTCTTCCTCCTGCGAGGCATATCCCTTTACTGTATTTACAAGATTCGGTATTAAATCAGAACGTCTTTGAAGTTGTACCTCAATTTGTGAATAGGCAGTATTTGTTTTTTCTTCAAGACTTACAAGTCCGTTATAACTTCCCACTATCCATACAATTAAAACTAATATTATACCAACTATAACAGCAGGTATTAAACAACCTTTTTTATTCATTTTCATCTTCTCTGTACATTAAAAATCTAATATACATATTCCTTTCACTGTTTTATTATTAATATACATTGTTTTATTACAATATATTCAACGCCTTATTAGAATTAATTTCATACCTTCATGCGTATCATTAAAGCCCAATCTTTTATAAAATCTATGAGCATCTGTTCTTTTTTTATCGCTCATTAACTGTATAACAGCACAGCCTTGTTTTTTAGCAATATCTATTGCATAATACATTAATTTTGTACCAATACCTTTACAGCGGTATTCTTCACTTACTCGGACATTTTCTATTAACGCACGTTTGCTTCCTCTATGCGATAAATATTGAATAAATGTAATTTGTAAATTTCCGATAATATCTCCGTCCAAAGATGCAACAAGCAATATACTGTTATTATCATTTTTGATATTGTCAAAAGCCTTAATATAACAACTGTCAAGAGGAATGCTGTATACTTCTCTTTTACTTCCAAGTATATCTTCAGACAGCAACTTTATTATTTGTTCTAAGTCTTCTCTTTTTGCCTCTCTTATAACTATATCCATCACCTTTAATCTCCCAATTTAACTGCGGTCATGAATAACCTTCTGAATCGGAAAATAAATTCACCGTTACGTTGTACTTTGTAAATAGCTTTTGCATCTTCTGTTATTCTTGTAACCAGTTTATCTGCCGTTTTTTCATCAAGGGCATTAATATAAGGTCTTAATCTCGTTCCTTTTATCCAGTCTACCATAGAGTCAACTGACGGCATCTTATGATAATAAACAGTTTCCCATATATCAAATTCATTTGTAAGTGATGATAATATATCGAAATATTCTTCCGGCAATAAAGTTGCATTTGTTTCTATAAGAGTTTCATTAAAACCCCATTTTTCTTCCCTTACAGTTTCATCCATTATTTTTAACAAAGGTTCTTCTGCGTTTATCGGAATTTGAATTGCTAATACACCATTTTTGTTAAGATTATCAAATAATTTCGGCAATAGTCTATTATGTTCAGGAATCCACTGGATACATGCGTTTGAAAAAATCATATCATACTTATCTGTTATATCTGTCGCAGAACAAACTTCAAATTTTAAATCAGGATAATTAGCTTTTGCTTTGTCTATCATTTCTTTAGAATTATCTATACCTATTATTTTTGACTCTTTAAAACACTTGTGCAAGACATCAGTGCTGTTACCCGGACCACACCCTAAATCAACGATACTTTTAGGATTGTATTTTTTAACCCTCATAGCTAAATCAACAGCCGGTTGTGTTCTTTGATTTTTAAACTGCAAATATCTCTCCGGATCCCACTTACTCATTTAATATTAACCTCCTATATTATTTAACAAGATGAAATGCCTCTTCTATATCTTCGATTTCCTTGTCATTTATTGCAACTACTTCTCCCAAATCACGTGCCGCAATAATAGCTTTAGCACTGTACTCTGCAACTTCAAGTCTGTCAAAGGCATTTAAAAGACCTGTACCTGTAACTATTACACAGTCATTTTTAATAATCGCAATAGGAGTGTTTTCTTTAAATACAGCCGCTGTTTCCTTTGGACGCAGGTAGTTTGAACCAAACTCAAGCTTTGGAATATTTCTCATCAAAATATAGCTTTCCGGTATCGTCCTTGAATCAAGTGGTTCATCAGTAACGGCAAATGCCATAATACACGGCGGATGTGCTATAATAATTGAATTTACATGTGGGTGCTGACGGTATATTTCCCTGTGCAGTTCCACACTCCTTGAGGGTATTTTGCCAAGCTCCTTAAAATTACCGCGTATCTTTACAATATCCTCAGGTTCAAGATATTTTCTGTCTAAACCTGCCGGAGTAATTATAAAGCTGTCATCATCTATACGCTGTGAAAACGTACCCTGTGTACTTGTAAACAGCTGTTGGTTATATGCACGTTTTATAAGCTTGCATATTTCACCTCTTGCCATTTTTTCATCACTGCTTATGTTATTTTCAACAAACTCGTCCATCACTACATGATGTCTTGACTTGTACCAATCAATTTGCTCAGGTGACAGTGGTTTCGGCGTACCTATATTGTTGGCGTCAATTTCAAGACGTGCACTGAAATCAAGAGTTTCAAATGACTTAAAGGCATCAAACATAGACTTTGCACCTATTACAACTCCGTGGTTTTCCAATATAACAGTATTAAAACCCTTTGCAAATTCTTCACTTATTTTATCGCCTAAATCACCGCTGCCGGGAAGACCGTATTTAGCCATACCCAATTCGCCGCATGAAAACTTTACGTTGGGTATTAAACTTGTGCTTGGCAGTTTTCTGACAATAGAAAATGCCACAAGTGCCGGCGGATGTGCGTGAAGTACCGCTTTTAAATCAGGACGACTTTTATATATATGCTGATGGAATGGATATTCACTTGAAGGCTTGTGGTTGCCTATAATCGTGCCGTCGGGCTTAATCCTTACCATATCGTTCCTTGTAAGATTACCCTTATCTATTGAACCCGGTGTTATCCATATGTCACCGTTATCATCAAGTATTGACAGATTGCCTCCCGAAGTAGTTGTCATTCCGTAACCATATATACGTTCCATAAACATAACTAACTGATCAGCAGGATGAAGCATATCCAAATTCATTATAATCTCCCCTTTCTTTACCTTAAAAATATTATACAAGTTTCATAATTATATTGTACATCAATTATAATTATATGTCAACATATAATAAAAAAACAGGCAAATCCTAAGAAATGCCTGTTAAATTATCTTTAATTATTTATGGTCATGACCGCACTCATCGTCGTCACAATCACATTCAAATTCAAGTTCGATTTCTTCATGACAATTAGGACATACAATTTCGTTATCATCGTCAATCATATCGAAATCAATCATTACATCTTCACCGCAGTTAGGACACTGGATTTCAAAATAATCTCCGCCGTTGTCGTAATCCTCATCGTCATATCCGTCGAAAAAATCATCATCTTCTTCGTCGTCATCGTAGTCGTAATCATCGTCATCGTACTCATCATCGCCGTATAAATCCTCAGCCATGGTAAATACTGCTTCATCAAGCTCATCTACGACATCTTCTATGTCATATACTCTGTCTGAAAGGTCTTCAATGACATCAGCCATCTCGCCCATTACCTCAAGCATTTTTGAAATAAGCTTGCCTTCATCACTTTTCGGACTTAAATCAAGTCCTTCTGCGTAACCCTTTAGATATGAAACCTTTTTAATTAAATCTTCCATAATACTTACCTCTCTGTGGGCCCGATTACTTAACTCTCTCCATGTATTCACCAGTTCTTGTGTCAACTCTGATAATTTCGTTCATGTCAACGAACAATGGTACCTGAATTGTAGCACCTGTTTCAAGTGTAGCAGGTTTTGTAGCATTAGTTGAAGTATTACCTGCAAAACCAGGCTCTGTTTCTACAACTTCAAGCTCTACAAATGTAGGCGGTTCAACACCGAATACCTTGCCCTTGTATGACATTACCTTACATACATCGTTTTCTTTAACGAACTTCATCTGCTCTTCGATTTCTGACTTAGAAATATCAAGCATATCGAATGTTTCATTATCCATAAAATGATAGAAATCATCATCACCGTATGAATAAGCCATATCCTTTCTGTCAATATGAGCCTCTTCAAACTTTTCTGTTGGTCTGAAAGTCTTTTCCACTACGCCGCCGCTGATTATATTCTTAAGCTTAGTTCTTACGAAAGCAGCACCTTTACCCGGCTTAACGTGTTGGAATTCAACTATCTGATAAACATTACCTTCATGCTCGAAAGTTCTGCCGTTTCTAAAATCGCCAGCTGTAATCATAAATTAATCCTCCTAAATCTTTTGTGTCATATACTAATACATATATATTTTAATATATTTTACCTAAAAAATCAAGGTTTAAACTAAAATATTTGATATTTTTTTAATTTGTGAGATATTTTAGCAAAAAATCAGCTCTTAATCTGCGTTTTAACGACACTTTCACCACAGTATTTTTCTCTTAGTTTCGGCTTTTGTATTTGACCGGTAGGATTTCTCGGTACTTCGGCAAATATAATTTTATGAGGTCTTTTGTATCTTGGAAGTTCCTGACAGAAGTTATTTATATCATCTTCACTGCAATGTCT
>CALXQE010000079.1 GCA_944390495.1 uncultured Clostridia bacterium | reverse complement strand
AACAATGAAAACAATATACCTGCAAAAAAACACAAGATCATCACCCATTTATTTACGATCTTATCCCATACGCTTTTTTCTGTTATTAACATTCCAAAAGAGAACCAGATTGCATTTCCCGTAACTTTTGTAATTATATCTGGGAAAGCATGCAAAAAGGGAATAAAAATATATAAAACCTTAACAAGAAGGCAAATCAAGAATAGCCTAATGAGGTTTTCTTTTTTTCTTTGCCTAGGTATTACACAAAAAATAAAAAATAATGTATATAAGTACCAGTAAGGTGCTATTGGTTCTACAAAAAGTGTTCTAATGATAGGTGGTGCCTGATTATTTACTGTGTCTGAAAATACATTTTTTAAGATCAACGTGACCAGGCTAAAAACAAAATATGGCACACCTAAATTAATAAATTTCATCTTAATATTTTGTAAATGCAAACGGAATGAGTGCTCTACTTTCTTACGCTGATACAAGTACCCGCTGCAGACAAAGAAAAGCGGAACATGAAATGTATAAACCGTCTGTATGGGAAAACAATAATAAAAAGCGTTACCCGGAATCCATCCGCCTGCTTCCATAGACATATATAGATGTCCGACAACCACAAGCAGACATGCAAACAACTTCATACTGTCAATCCATACAATCCTATTCTTACCTTGAGCTGTCATTCAAATTCTAACCTCCAAAACGGACATTATTGGTGTTCTTTGCATTTTACCATTTCTTCTACTGTGCATGGCTCTCTTAGCCCTTTGTCTAAATACGGCTTACTGAACGTAAGCAATTTTCTTTTTGATTCATCATAACTTCCGATCACTTTTGCAGGAACACCTGCAACAACACTACCGTTCGGAACGTCTTTTGTGACGATTGCTCCTGCCGCCACAATGCAGTTATCGCCAATCGTAACGCCAAAATTAATAATAGCATCAGCTCCTATGTAAACATTATTTCCAATTTCTACCTTGCCGAATCGACACAAATATTGATCTGTTTTCTCTTCGTGATTAAAAACTGTATTTAAAGCTGAATGGGTAATCAGTCTCACGCCTGCCGATATAGCTACATTATTATGTAAATGAACTAAAAAGGGCTCCGCAGGTAAAATATTGGACTGATAGTAGCAGTTTTCACCTATTTCGGCAAAAAACTTATGTTTTTTCATATAAGCCATCTTTTTCCATCCATCTCTGATAGACAACATTTTAAACTGACGCCAGTAACGTCGAAATTTATCATAAATTATATATGCTTTCATAATTTCCTCATTTCTTGTATGCCAACATACCTTTAACATTAAAGATGATTCTTTCTAATGTGATTTTTTTTCTGTTAAACCAAATACTTTTTGCATAATATTTTATCTTACTTCGTTTACTTTTCTTTTTAATCAGACCAGGCGTAATCTCATAGTAGTTATCTGTTGTAGTATCCGGATAAATCAAATACTGCTTTTCCGGATTATATTCTTTGATTTTAAATGTTGTTGGACGGCACCAATAATGGAGATACATATATTCTTTGGTTTCTATTTTTCCCCGATATAAATAATATCTTGTAATCACTCCATTTTTCCATGTAAATATCTGTGCCTCATTTTTCTCTCTATCTTCATCCGTTTGCCAATCAAGATAAAATCCATAATCATATTTCAGTAGATTGGCAAAATCAATTCCTTTATAAACAGGAATCCCTAAGCCTTCATAGATTGTATCCATTCCAGGCTCATCAAAAGCATATCCTTTATCTGTAGAATAAACCTCTTTATAATTAAGTTTTCCATCCAGACATGTTCTAAAACGGGCACACACTTCCGGTGTATTTTTAAAAAGCATCGAATGACCATTGAAACCAATCTTTTCATATCGGCTCAATATCTCATCTGTATAAAATTTACGAATATCCCCCCAAACTAAGTCAACATCGCAGTCTCCCCAAAAGTCATATCCTTTAAGCTCGTCTGAAAATATCTCCCCATATGCAGGTTTGTAATCACAAAGTTTGTATGGTCTTTCCAATGAAATAGGAAAATCAAAAATCTTTTGAACTCTCATTTTCATTTGTTCAAAAGTCCAATATTGTACCTTTACATTAGGAGGATAATTATAATCTGTATAATCATCTGTAAATATGAGCCAGTCAATCGTTGGATTGCATCCGCAGCTCATCAGCCAGAACTGAAATCCTTTTGGGAACTTTCCAAAATATGGTACAACATAAGCTATCGAATACATCCTCATTCCTCCACCTATTACACATATTTAATCATCATAAATTTTTTTCTGATAATTTTATAAACTGCTCTACTCGTCTCTTGGTAGAAAGTTTATATCTATAATCCATACAGTTCTTCACATACTTTTCATTGTTTAACACAATTTTCTGAAGATCATCCTCTGTCCATTTTTGCTTTGCAATTCCAAGATTATATTTTTTTATGTACGCCGAATTTAATGGTACATTCGTTGTTATTATAGGCGTCCCAACAGCAATAGCTTCTACTATGGAAACCATATTGTTGTCTTTTACGGTATTTACCAGTAATGCCTTTGCTTTTGAAAGAATTGGAAGCAACTCATCATGGCTCATCTTCCCCGTAAATATAATTTTTTCGGATAACCCAACATCAATCGCCTTTTTCTTCAATACTTCTTCCATTTCACCTTCACCAATGATATAAAGGTAGGGTTCC
>CALXQE010000078.1 GCA_944390495.1 uncultured Clostridia bacterium | reverse complement strand
TGCCCTTGTGTGTCACTCGAAGAGCAAAAAAGGAGTGACAGAAGATGAAAGAGGCGGAAGATATGAAAAAGAGAATAAGAAAAGAATTAAACAGATTTTATCTGAACACTTTAAGACTTAAAAATGACAGAGACGCATATTACATGTATATGGGAATGCTGACACTTGCCATAGACATTGAAGTTATAACATCAGAAGAAGCGATAAGAGCGTTGGAAAAGATAGGTGTTAGATAACACCTATTTTTTTACGCTCGTTACTTACTTTATCTTTGATATAATCAGTCAATAAAGCCGCTGCAGCGGCTTTATCTGATATATCTATATCAGTGTAAATATTAAGCGTAATATTAACGGTTTTATGTCCTAAAATCTCCGATAATACTTTTATATTAACACCTGCTTTAAGAGCATTTGTTGCGTATGTATGACGTAAGGCATGAAGTCCGCACGGAGCAACACCAATATTTAAAATAAATCTGTGCCAGGAATCCAAAAGCGACCTATAATTTATCTTATTTCCCATAGTATTAGTAAAGCAATACACACTGCCTATTTTGAAATTATCTTGTAATATATTATAAAGGTCAGCTGTAAGCGGAATATCACGACAGGAATTGACTGTTTTTGTATCTTGTTCGGTACCTCTGTAATCCGTATATCTTATCTTTATAATTTTATTTTTGTAGTCGATAGCCGACCACCTAAGAGCGATGGCTTCGCCTACTCTCATACCTGAAAACAAAAGGAATTTAAAGAACGGACCATAAAAAGAAAGTGCAATATTTGAAAGTATAAGCCGCTGATCAGAGAGCGAAAGAGCTTCAACCTTGCTTTTTTTATCCGTTGGAAGCTCTAAAAAGCTGTAATCAAGCTGCTTGCAGTATCCGAGAGAATACGCACGGCGGCTTGCTTGTATCATAATCGTTACAGTATGTTTTACCGTGGATAAAGAAAGCTTTTTATCTATCATATCGTTGATAACTTTTTGTAGATCCACAATAGAAAGTTTTTCAAGTTTCCGCTTGCATTTAATATGCTGACAGGCAAACAAATAACTACTGTATGTTGACTCTTTTATAAAACGTCTTTTATATAAATCAAGCCAATGAACACACCACTTATTAAATCGCATTATATACCACCTCAAAAACTAAAAATTTAATGACTACTATTATAGTTTTTTTCCGTGTATAATTCAAATGTTACCACCAAAAAGGAGCAACACTCACTAGACTTAGGATCTAGTGTCACCGACGTGGGGGTTCAAGTCCCTTCATCTGCACCAAAAGTGATAGGTTTTACCTATCACTTTTTTTATTTTCTAAAAAAGCAAAACACATTTTCCCATACCACAAAAAAGCGACGGCTTTGTTGCCGTCGCTTTCTTTATATTCACACATTACAATCTGTAAACCTCTTCAGGAGATACAAGCGTTACGCTTTCACCCTTCAGCACCTCTATCGCCTTTTCAGGATCTTCAACTCTTACAATAACAAGTGCACCCTTATCGCTCTTACCGATAAACGCATACATATATTCAATAGAAATACCTGCATTTTTAAGTTTTTCAACTTCCTTAGCAAGTCCTCCCGGAATATCTGCAACAGCAAGTGCAATAACGTCTGTAACTTTAACAACAAAACCGTTTTCTCTCAAAACAGAAGCTGCCTGTTCAGGGTTATTTACAATCATACGCACTATTCCGAAATCTGTCGTATCAGCAATAGACAATGCACTTATGTCTATATCAGCATTACCGACAGTAGTCAAAATATCTGACAATCTTCCGGATTTATTCTCTACAAAAACTGAAAGCTGTTTAATAAACTGCATATTAACATCTCCTTTCATTAATCGTGAAGTTTACGGTTATCTATTACACGTTTTGCCTTACCCTCACTTCTTGTAATTGTTTTCGGTTCTACAAGTTTAACAACTGCACCAAGACCTAAAGTACTGCGAAGTTTAGAAACAATCTTCTTTTCAATAGCCGCAACAGATTTAATATCGTCAGACAACATACTCTCTGACATTTCAACCTGTACTTCAAGTGTATCTGTATTATTTTCTCTGCCGACAATAATCTGATAGTTAGGTGTAATATCGCCGCCCATTTTAAGAAGAACTTCCTCAATCTGTGACGGGAATACGTTAACGCCTCTAATGATAAGCATATCGTCAGTTCTGCCTGCCGGTTTCTTCATTCTTACAAGTGTTCTTCCGCATTCACACTTTTCATAGTCAAGTACACAAAGGTCACGTGTTCTGTAACGCATCATCGGCATACCTTCCTTAGTAAGTGTAGTGAACACAAGTTCACCGAATGAACCGGGAGGCAATACTTCCTCCGTATCAGGGTCAATTATTTCAGGTAAAAACATATCTTCACATACGTGCATACCGCCCTGAACGTGACATTCATAAGATACGCCCGGTCCTGTAATTTCAGTTAATCCGTATACATCGTATGCTTTTATACCAAGTGATTCTTCAATTTGATGACGCATATCCTCAGTCCATGGCTCAGCACCGAAGATACCAGCCTTTAAGCTAAGCTGGTCCTTTACACCCATTTCATTTATTGTTTCACCAAGATACATAGCATAAGACGGTGTACAGCAAAGATGTGTTGCACCAAGCTCAATCATAAGTCTTATTTGTCTTTCGGTATTTCCTGAAGAAGTAGGTACAGTCATTGCACCTATTCTTTCAGCACCGCCGTGAGCACCAAGACCACCTGTAAACAAACCGTATCCGTATGACACCTGTACAACGGAATTTTCATCACCGCCGGCAGCTGCAATCTGTCTTGCCATACAGTCCGCCCACATATCAAGGTCATTTCTTGTATAACCGGCTACTATCTGTCTGCCTGTTGTACCTGATGACGCATGTATTCTGACTATATCCTTTTTAGGTGCTGCAAAAAGCTCAAAAGGATAATAATCCCTCAAATCCTGTTTTGTTGTAAAAGGCAGCTTTGCAATATCCTTTAGTGTTTTAATGTCCTCCGGCTTTACGCCCTTTTTGTCCATACGTTCTCTGTATACCTTAACGTTTTCGTATACATATTTTACCTGTTTTTGAAGTCTTTCAAGCTGAAGCTTTTCAAGTTCACTTCTCTCCATTGTTTCAATTTCCGGCTGATACATGCCCATTGGTACCATCTCCTCTCTTAAATTTATTATTATAATTCGTAACCTAATTCAAAGGCTTTTAAGTTCATTTCAAGGAATTTTTCAGGAACAGTTTCCTTTATAACATCAATCCAAACCTGTTTATCAACTTCCATGCTCTTTGCCAAAAGTCCTATCAAAACCACGTTAACAGCTTTAATTGTACCTGCCTTTTCAGCAAGTGCAAGTGCGTCAACTGCCTTTAAATCTGCTTTTTGGGAAATCTTATCTGCAATATTTTCAGGATAAGTCATAGCACCTGTTATTACAGGCATAGGGTTCATCTGCTGAGTATTTGCAATCATCTTACCGCCTTTTTTAAGGTACGGAAGTGCACGCATAGCCTCAAGCATTTCAAAGGCAAGTATTAAATCTGCCTCGCCCTTGTCTATTATAGGCGAATATACCTTTTCACCGTACTTAACATAAGTTACAACGCTTCCGCCTCTTTGGCTCATTCCGTGAACCTCACTTACTTTAACGTCGTATCCTTCTTTAATTGCTACTTTACCTAAAATTCGGCTTGCAAGGAGTGTACCCTGACCGCCTACTCCGACTATCATTATATTCATGGTCTTAGTCCTCCTTCTTTATCGCACCGAACGGACATACGCCTACACAAAGTCCGCAGCCGTTACATTGTGTTGTATCTATCTTTACAGTATCGCCGTCAAGAGAAATTGCCGGGCAGCCAAGTTTCATACACATCTTACACTTCTTACAGTCCTTTGTAATCTTGCAGTGACCTGTATATGTTTTACGCATATTCGGCAAAAGTGCACAAGGTCTTTGTGCTATAATTACTGACGGTGCCTCTCTTTCAACTTCTTCCTTTACAACCTTTTCAAAGTTCTTTACATCAAATGGGTCTGCCACAACAACATGCTCAATACCTATTGACTTACAAAGAGTTATAAGATTAACCTGCTTTGTTTCTTCTTTGCGGATTGTGTATCCTGTTGTCGGGTTATCCTGATGACCTGTCATACCTGTAATTGAGTTGTCAAGGATTATAACAGTGTTGTTACCCTTGTTATATACTATATCAACAAGTCCTGTAATACCTGAGTGCATAAATGTTGAATCACCTATTACAGAAACAAGTTTTTTATTAAATTCACTGCCTCTTGCCTTAGCCATACCGTGTGCCGCACTTACAGACGCACCCATACAGATTGTTGTATCAACGCTCTGAAGGGGAGCAGCTGCACCAAGTGTATAACAGCCGATGTCACCTGAAACGACAAGACCAAGTTTCTTTAGAACATAGAATGTACCTCTGTGAGGACAGCCTGCACACATTACAGGAGGACGTACAGGGATAGGCTCGTTAATTTCATCAAATTCAGGAGCCGCTTCTCCAAGTACAGCCTTTTTAATCATAGAAGTTGTGTACTCACCTTGAAGTGTAAATACATCTTTACCTATTACATTAACTCCTACGCTCTTGCAGAACTCCTCTATAACAGGGTCAAGTTCTTCTATAACATAAACTTTGTCGTATTTCTTTGCAAATTCCTGTATTTTCTTTTCCGGAAGAGGATAAACAATACCAAGTTTTAAATAATCAACCTTATCAGAAAGTGCTTCCTTTGCGTACATATATGCAATACCTGCCGCAATTACACCGATTTTTGAACCGTTTTCCTCAACCGTGTTAAGGTCTGATGTTTCAGCAAATTCCTTAAGTGCTGTAATTCTGTCCTCCACTACTACGTGACGCTTTATAGCATTTCCCGGCATCATAACGTACTTTTGAGGGTTCTTATCATAATCCTTTAATACAGCCTCAGCCGGCTCTTCTTCTTCTACAAGGCTCTGTGAATGAGAAACTCTCGTTGAAAGTCTTAAAAATACCGGTGTATCATACTTTTCTGAAAGCTCATAAGCCTTCTTTGTAAAGTCTTTACATTCACCGCTGTCTGACGGTTCTATCATAAGTATCTTTGACGCCTTAGCATAGTGACGTGAATCCTGTTCATTTTGTGATGAGTGCATACCCTGGTCATCTGCAACACAAAGTACAAGACCGCCGTTTACACCTGTATAACTTACAGTAAACACAGGGTCAGCCATTACGTTAAGTCCTACGTGTTTCATACAAGACATACTTCTTGCACCGGCAATAGATGCACCGATTGCAACCTCTGCTGCTACCTTTTCGTTAGGTGCCCATTCAACATATATGTCGTCATACTTTACGATATTTTCTGTAATCTCAGTACTGGGTGTACCGGGATATGATGAAACCACTCTTACTCCGGCTTCATACGCACCGCGAGCAACAGCTTCGTTTCCAAGCATTAGTTTCTTCATTATGTACTCCTCCTCATTTTAAACCATTACTATAATTTTAACAAATTTTGCACTTAACGTCAAGTATATTGTAGAAAATTGGTACAAAGACTGTATAAATTCCTATGAAATATTAATATAAATTTTCCTTTACAAATTAAATAGTTAGTTATATAATTGAAATAAGTACAATTTTTTCGGAGGATAATAATGGATAATATATTAAAGGATGTTTCCATGGCACACAGAATTGTTGTCAAAGTCGGAACATCGACACTAACATACGATAACGGTAAAATGAACCTAAAGCTAATCGACAGACTTTCAATGGTTCTTTCAGATTTGCACAACCAAGGCAAAGAAATAATACTTGTTTCATCAGGTGCAATAGGTATAGCATTAGGTAAATTAGGGCTTAGTGAAAAGCCCCACGATACTAAGGGTAAACAGGCTGCGGCAGCTGTTGGACAGTGCGAACTTATGTATCTTTATGACAAGATGTTTTCTGAATATAACAACATTGTCGCACAGGTACTTTTAACTCGTGACGACATAGCAATCCCAAGAAGAAAGAGAAATATCCAAAACACTGTCACAACACTTCTTGAAATGGGAATAATACCAATCGTAAACGAAAACGATACAGTAAGTTATGACGAAATCGAAATCGGTGACAACGATACCCTTTCTGCCGTTGTTGCGGATTTGGTAGACGCTGATTTACTTGTTCTTTTCTCTGATATAGACGGTCTTTACGATGATGACCCGCACAAAAACAAAAACGCAAAATTTCTGCCTGTTGTTTATAATATTGAATCGGTGGAAAATGTTGCAGGCGGTGCCGGTACAAAAAGAGGTACAGGCGGTATGGTTACAAAGCTTGAAGCCGCAAAAAAGGCAACAAGCGTTGGCATTCACATGATAATCGCAAACGGAAATAACGTGGATTCACTTTATGATATTCTTGACGGTAAACCTGTGGGTACTTTGTTTGTATCAAAGAATTTTGAAATGGAGGAATAAATATGAACGAGCTTTTGGAAAAATGCACTCTTGCAAAGGACGCCGGATATAAAATGGTATCTGTAAGTACGGAAGTTAAAGATAGGGCTCTTGAAGAAATAGCCAAAGCATTATCGCTTCACGCCGATGAAATAATTGCGGCTAATAAAATAGATATAGAAAATGCCGAAAAAAACGGCACACGAAAAGCAATGATTGACAGACTGACTCTTACAAAGGAGCGTATTGACGGTATTGCCGAAGGTGTAAGACAGGTAAAGGCTCTCGGTGACCCTATCGGCGAAGTTATAAAAATGTGGAAAAGACCAAACGGACTTTTAATAGGTCAAAAGCGTGTACCTATGGGAGTTATTGCTATTATTTACGAGGCACGTCCAAATGTTACAGTTGATGCGGCTGTTTTGTGTCTTAAAACATCAAATGCCTGTATTCTCCGTGGCGGAAGCGAAGCTATAAATTCAAACAAGGCAATAATGGAAATAATGCAAAAGGCAGCTTATTCTGCCGGAATACCTGAGGGTACTCTTAACATTATAGAGGATACCTCAAGGGAAACAGCTACCGCCCTTATGAAAATGAACGGTTATATAGACCTTCTTATTCCACGAGGCGGCAAAGGTCTTATCCGTTCAGTTGTTGAAAATGCAACTGTTCCGGTAGTTGAAACAGCAGCAGGTAACTGTCACGTTTACGTTGACAATGACGCTGATATTGACATGGCTGTAAAAATTGTAATGAACGCAAAAGTACAGCGTCCGTCAGTATGTAATGCGGCTGAAACACTTCTTGTTGATAAAAAAATTGCCGATGAGTTTATTCCTGTTATTTTTAAAGCTTTAAAGGAAAAGAATGTTGAAATACGTGCCGATAAATATTCAAAGGATATTTTCTCTGATGTAAACGACGCTGACGATGAGGATTATTATACAGAGTATAATGATTATATTATTTCGGTAAAGGTAGTTGACGGAATTGACGAGGCTATTTCACATATTAATAAATACAACACAAAACATTCCGAAGCTATCGTCACCAACAACTACGAACATTCACAAAAATTCTTGAATGAAGTAGATGCGGCGGCTGTATATGTAAACGCTTCCACAAGATTTACAGACGGCTTTGAATTCGGTTTCGGTGCTGAAATCGGTATAAGCACACAAAAGATGCACGCAAGAGGTCCTATGGGGCTTGAGTCATTAACATCAATAAAGTATATCGTATATGGCGACGGACAAATAAGAGAATAAAAAACTATTAAAAAGCAGTAATAAATCAATGATTTATTACTGCTTTAATTTTATTTATTCTGTTTTTCTATTGCTTCCCAAAGACCGTTTAAGTACGCTGCACCCAAGGCTCTGTCATAAAGTCCGTAACCGGGCATTGCGACCTCGTCCCATATCATTCTTCCGTGGTCAGGGCGAATAGGGCCGTCAAAACCTATATCATAAAGTGCTTTCATAATTTCATACATATCAAAACTTCCGTCAGAGGACAGATGTGCTGCCTCCTCAAAATCTCTGTCTGAATTAAACTTTAAATTACGGACATGGGCAAAGTGTATTCTTCCCTTTAATGAACGAATCATATCCGGCAAATCATTATTCCTGTTCGTACCGTATGAACCGCTGCAAAAGGTTACACCGTTATGTACATCGTCAACCATATTCATCATACGAAGTATATTCTCTTTGTTTATAATAATTCTCGGAAGTCCGAACACACTCCAAGCCGGGTCGTCCGGATGAATTGCCATTTTAATATCATACTTGTTACATACCGGCATTATTTTTTCAAGGAAGTATTTTAGGTTTTCAAAAAGCTTTTCATCGTCAATATCCTCATACATCTTAAAAAGCTCTTTTACCTTTTCCATCCGCTCCGGCTCCCAGCCCGGCATTACAGTACCGTTCATATCCTTTGAAATTGATTCAAACATTTTTTCCGGTACTATTTTATCTATATCGTCCTGATTATAGGCTAAAACAGTTGAACCGTCACTGCGTTTTCTGTTAAGTTCACTTCTTGTCCAGTCAAAGACCGGCATAAAATTATAGCATACAAGATGAATGTCCTCTTTACCGAGATTTTCAAGGGTTTCTATGTAATTATCTATATACTTATCCCTGTTTTCTCCGCCTGTTTTAATTTCATCATGTACATTTACGCTTTCAATTCCGCTTATGTAAAGTCCGCTTTTTTCCACTTCATCTTTAAGCTTTTTTATTTCATCTCGTGACCATACTTCACCTGCCGCCTTATCATAAAGTGTTGTTATTACTCCCTTTACACCCGGAATCTGACGAATCTGTTTAAGCGTTACAGTATCAAATTTTGAGCCGTACCAACGAAGTGTCATTTCCATTGTTACTTCCTCCTAAAATTCCTTGTAAAAATCATCTTTCATCTCTGAAATTGCAATGTAACATTCCTTACCGAAGATAAGTTTACACGGCACACGCCATGTCTTGCCGTAATAAAAATCATCTGCAACAAATTTACCGTCAGCATAAAGCTGAGCAGCGTCACCGACATAGTTTATATCTGCAAAACCATTTTCACTGTCGCAGCTTATCTTTTTCCATGTGATTTCACGTTCACCGCCTATGTACATTTCCTTTACATACTCACCCTCAAAAGGCTTTTCGCAATCAGTAATTGTTACATTGGCATTTTCACATTCTTCACCCACAGTGAACACCTCAAATTCATTTCCTGTCCACTTTTTACAGTCATATTTGCCGCTTTCTGCTACGCATATTTTACCGTTTTCTTCATACAAGTCACATTCTTTGCCTATATAAACGACGCCTGAAAGTTTACGCATAAATCTTGCCGTATCAAATGAAACTGTTATTACACGCACGTTATTATACACAAAATCCTTTGACAAAAATTCTTCTCCGTCAAAATTATACTTTGCCTCAATACCCGGAATTTCTGCAAAGAAGTATGTATCACCCTGTCTGCACAGCGGCTGTGCTGTTGCGTATGTCAGATTATTTCCCCCTATATCCATATTAAATGGCATAAAGAAACATATTTCGCCGTTAACATCTATTTCAGGGAACTGGGTAGCACCTGTATCTAAACTAACATTTTTAACATCTGAAAGCTTAGTTAATCTCTGATAGTGATTTACAAATACAAATCCGCTCTTACCGTCTGTTCTCATACAATAGCGAAGTGAAGTTGTATCATCTCTGTTTACGTCATTTTCGCTTCCCACTCTTTCCATAGGTGCTAAAACTTCGCCAAAATCCTGTACGAACATGTGAAGCATATTAAACAGTCTGTACTGCTCTCTGACTTCTCCGTATTCTGAAAGCGGGCCTTGAAAGTCGTATGACAAAATCGGGTAATCATTTGGGTAACCTGTCGCTTTAGTTTCGTTAAATGTAGATAACTTACCGATTTTATTTGTACCGCCGTGATACATATAATATCCCACAAGGTTATTACCGTCACCCACCTTTACAAGTGAAAGTGCGTAAACGTCCATTGGGCGTATTATAGGTCTTCTGTGGTGTGTAACCTCAATACCGCCGCCAAGTTCGCATGTTGCAAACGGATAGCGTTCATAAGGGAGCTGCCAGTCACCCTCCGTACTTTTTTCTATTAAGTCTGTACCTATGGCACTGTCATTTCTCATACCTGTAAAGAAGTAGTGAGGTGACGGAGCAAGTTTATTTTTATGTGCTTCCCATGGTGCTTCACAGTAGCCGCCAAACACCGGCACAACTTCGTCAACAGGTATCTTAGCACCTGCCGCACTGTTCCAGCCTGTAACTGTATAAAGTGGTGCTTTAAGTCCGCACTCTATTGCTATTTCCTTTAACTTTGCCAAATGCTCCGCATTATCCACAAGCTCATTTTCAACTTGAACAGCAATTATATTTCCGCCGTCACCATAGAAAAGCCCTTTAACCTGCTCGTAAATCTTACTGTACCATATACGTACCTTGTTAAGATATTCCTCGTTGTTATCACGAATTTTATACGGTTTATTTAAAATCCAGTCAGGGAATCCCCCGTTACGGCATTCACCGTGTGCCCATGGGCCTATACGTATAACAACATCTAATCCTGCCCTTTTACTGTCCTCTATGAATTTATGAATATCGTTATCACCTGTAAAATCAAATTCACCCTCAATTTCTTCGTGATAAATCCAAAATAAATATGTAGATACAATAGTTATTCCGCCGGCTTTCATTTTACATAACTCCTTGTACCATTCATTTCTGTCGTATCTTGAGAAATGAAATTCTCCCATTATACCTATCCAAGGCTTACCGCCCCTTGTAAAATAGCGGCTTGTTACATTTATTTCTTCTCCCTCAGGATTTTTACCGCCTAAATTTAAATGATTTTTAAGTATAGTAGTTGGTTTGTACTCTTTAAATTTATATTTCATAATATCCACCGTTTCTTTTAAAATTTATATATTCTATAATACATTACTAAAATACATTTTTCAAGTCAAAAATTAGACTTTATATTAAAACAAAAGGAGTATATCCTAAGATATACTCCTTTTAGCTATTACCAAATATGCATTACATGCTGCATTAGAAGGCTCACACCTGTAATACCAATCCAGCACGCCAAACCCATAATAAGCGGTTTGCCGCCTGTTTTTACAAGCTTAACTATATTTGTATTTATACCGATTGCCGCCATTGCCATAACTATGAAGAACTTGCTTAAATCCTTTATCGGGTCAAATACTGAAATGTCAACACCGAAATTAACAACAACCGTTGTTATAACAGACGCAAGGATAAAATACAAAATAAAGAACGGAAATACCTGTTTTATACTTACCTTACCTGCACTGTCCTTTTCTCTTCTTGTTCTTATAAATGCAAGCACAAGAGTAATCGGGATTATTGCCAAAGTTCTTGTAAGCTTAACTGTTACGGCTGTATCAAGTGTCTGTGAACCAAGACTCCACATACTGTCCCAAGTAGATGCGGCAGATGTTACTGATGATGTATCGTTTATTGCCGTACCTGCAAATATACCGAAGGCTTCACCTGTCGCTGTTGAAAATCCTAAAAGTCTGCCAAGCGTCGGGAAAAATATTGCCGCAAGTACGTTAAAGAAAAATATAACTGAAATTGCCTGGGCTATTTCGTCATCGTCTGCACCGATAACCGGTGCTGTTGCCGCAATGGCACTGCCTCCGCATATTGACGAACCGACACCTACAAGTGTTGATATTTTTCCCGGTATTTTCATAGTTTTGCAAAGCACAAAAGATATTATAAGCGATATACTTATAGTTGAAACAATTATCGGCAGTGATTGCTTACCTGTATTAAATATTACATTTAAGTTCATACCGAAACCAAGCAGTATAACGGCCCATTGCAGTATCTTTTTTGACGTAAATTTTACACCGCTGTCAAAAGGTACCTTATTTTTAATGATAAGTGAAAGTACCATACCGATGATAATTGCGATAACTGCACCGCCTATCACAGGAAACAGCTTGCCTAAATACCATGACGGTATTGATATAGCAAGGCACAGAAGTATTCCTTTCCAGTTGTTTTTAATGAAGTTCATTGTTAATTCCCCCTGTATTGTCATATTTCTCCTTGATTATAGCACATTATTATGATAAAATCTAATTATTAATAGGAATAATTTGATAAAAGTTAGTTATGAGGTAATATATGGATTACAGATTAAATACATTTTTAATTCTCTGCGAAACAATGAATTACAGAATTACAGCAGAAAAGCTGCATTTAACCCAGCCTGCTGTCACCAAACAAATACAGTCCCTTGAACAGACTTATGGCACAAAGTTATTTATATACGACGGAAAAAAACTAAAAAAGACAGAAAGCTGCCATATACTTGAAAAATATGCCGTATCACTTAAATATAACTATGACGAACTTATTCGTGCCCTTAAAAGACAAAAACACAGGACACTTAAAATAGGTGCTACAAAGACAATAGGTGAATACGTTATAGGCGGTATGATAAGCAAATACTTATCAGTACCTGAAAATAACATTACATTAGAGGTAGATAATACGCATAATCTTCTTTCTATGCTCCATTCAAACAAACTTGACTTTGCAATAGTTGAGGGAATTTTTGATAAAAACGAGTACGGATTTCAGCTGCTCCGTCACGAGCCTTTTATTGGAATATGTGAAAACAACAGTCCCTTAAACGGTATGGAGGTAGATTTAAAAACGCTGTTTTCATATCCCCTTATCGTACGTGAAAGGGGCAGCGGAACGAGAAATATTTTAGAACGTGAGCTTGACGAGGCAGGTTATTCTTTAAATTCATTTACGCGTGTTACGGAAATCAGCAGTTTTCATATAATATCCGAGCTTGTATCTTCAGGATGCGGTATAAGTTTTGTGTACAATGCTGTATATGAAAACAATAAAAATTTAGGAAAATTTAAAGTTAAAGGTTTCGGACATGAACACGAGTTTAATCTTGTATATCTTAAAAACACCTCAGCCCATTCATTAGCGGAGGAGTTTATAAAAACAAAAGGCGGTAATTAAACCGCCTTATTTTTATAAATTATGTTCGTGCATAAGACCTTTCATATATTCGTCCATTGCGTCTGCCACTTGCTTTGAATATGCAACAGCCTCAACAACTGTTTTTGCACCTCTTACAACGTCACCTGACGCAAATATACCGTCACGAGTTGTTTCACCGAATGTATTTGTAACAAGAAGTCCCTTTTCATTTACTTCAAGTCCTGTTGTTGTAGATACTATTCTGTCCTTCGGGCCTTGACTTATGGCAATAATTGTAGAATCTGCCGGATAAAGATTTTCAGTACCTCTTATAGGCGAAAGATTACCGTGGCCGTCACATTCAAGCTCTACAAATATAACACCTTCATCAACTATTTCAACCGGTTCAACGTGTACCACAAAATCAACACCGTCAATTTTTGCATAGTCAACTTCCCTCTGACTTGCGGCTAAATGGTCACTTCTTGAAAATACAGTTACTTTCTTAGCACCGTGACGAAGTGCAGTTCTTGCAACGTCCATGGCACTGTTACCGGCTCCGATAATATTTACGCTGTCACCCAATCTATACACATCAGGATTTGTAAGGTAATTTATTGCATAATGTACATTTCCCAATGTTTCGCCCTTTATATGAAGTGTGTTAGGTTTCCACACGCCTGTACCTATAAAGATTGAGCTGTATCCGTCACGGAACATATCATCAACACTGATTGTTGTACCGATAGCCGTATTAGGTCTGATTTTAATTCCAAGTTCTATAAGCTTTTCCTTATATCTTTCAAGGATTGATTTCGGCAGACGAAATTCCGGAATACCGTATCTTAATACTCCGCCAATCTTTTCCCTTGATTCAAAAATAGTTATATCATATCCACGCTGTGCAAGTATAATTGCGATTGTAATACCTGCCGGACCTGAACCTATTATGCCGGCTTTCATACCGTTTTTCTGTATTCCTGAAAAACCGAGTTTATCAAAATAATTTTCGGAAATATAATTTTCAATACTGCTTATATGTACCGGTGAACCTTTCCTATTCAGTACACAATGTCCCTCACACTGATTTTCGTGGTTGCATATAAGGGAACAGACAATAGACAGCGGGTTATTTTCAAATACCATCTCACCCGCTTCATTTATATCCCCATCTAAAAAAGTACGTATCATATCGGGAATAGGTGTGTTTATAGGACAACCCTCTCGACACATAGGTTTCTTACAGTTAAGACATCTTTTAGCTTCGTTAATAACATGTATTGCCATTTTTCATTTCCTTTCAAAAAATTTATCTACTAATAATTTTATCACATGCCCTGTGAAATCTCAACAGTTAAAATAATAAATTTTATTGACAATTTGTTAATTTTTTCTCAATCCGTTCTGTCCTAAAAGGTCGCTATTACTTGAAAATCTGCTGATTTAATGGTAAAATGTAAATTGGTCTTGACAAAGTGGTATTTTATGTGTATAATTACTTTATCACTTTAGCATAATAAAGTTTTGAAAGGATTATTTTGTATGTCAAATTGGAAATTACATACACCTAACGGTGTGAACGATATACTGCCTGATGAATGTGCAGTAAAAAAAGAAATTGAATCGACTATATGGTCAGTATTCTCATCAATCGGCTATAAAGAGGTTGAAACACCTACATTTGAGTATTACGATTGTTACGGCGGTGTTGACGGTCAGATTTCACAGGAAAATATGTTTAAGTTTTTCGACGAACAAGGCCGCATACTTGCCCTAAGACCTGACTTTACAACTTCAATAGCAAGAATGGCTGCTACAAAAACTCAAAATGCAGCTATGCCCCTTAGATATTTATATACAGGAAATGTATTTAGAGTGGAACAGACTCAGGGTGCAAGACAGCGTGAATTTACACAAAGCGGTATAGAGCTTATCGGTTCTTATTCACCTGCTGCCGACGCAGAAGTTATTTCAGCTGCAATGGAAGCTGTTATGGCTGTGGGCATTGAAGAATTTTCTATGGAAATAGGTCAGATTGCCTTTTTTAACGGGCTTGTAAAACAGGCAGGTCTTGACGAAAAATCAACCGAAAAACTAAGAGAACGTATCGACTCAAAGGATTCTGTGGGTATTAAGTCTATAACAGACAAGCTTGATATTGACGACAGTATAAAAAATCTTATGATTGACCTCCCTTACCTATTCGGCGGCGAGGAAGTATTTGAAAAGGCTTATGTCAAGGGACTTAACGAAACTTCAAAACTTGCACTTGACAACTTAAAGCGTATATACGAGCTTCTATGTCTTTACGGTTTTGAAAAATATGTATCAATAGACCTTGGTATGCTTGAAAGTATAGATTACTACACAGGTTCAATATTTAAGTGCTATACACACGGCGTTGGTTTCCCGATTTGTGCGGGAGGCCGTTACGATAACCTTATGGGTAACTTCGGTGCTCCTAAAGGTGCTGTCGGTGCGGCAATAGGTATTAACAGACTTATATCTGTTTTAAGTGATAAGGAAGTACACTCTACTTCTTCATCACTTATATTTGCAGAGCATAACGGAGAAGGTATAGCTTACGATATTGCATACAATCTTCGAGTAAACGGCTGTCTTGTTGAAATGTATATAGGTGACGGTGATTATACAGAGGCAGAAACGTATTCAAAGGGCAAAGATATAAGTGCTATGATTCGTGTATTCCCTGACGGAAAGATTATGATTAAAGACTTTGCCAAAAACGAAATAGTCGAAACAACCGCAAACGAATTTTTAGGTTATTATGATGATAACTTAATGTACGACGAACACTGCGACTGCGGCTGTGAACACGAACATCACCACGACCACGACTGCGGCTGTGAACACTGATTTTAGGGAGGATTTATAAATGAGATATTTAACGGTTGCCCTTGCAAAGGGCAGACTTGCTGAACTTGCAATGGAGCTGTTTATGTCAATCGGCATGGACTGTTCGGAAATGAAAGAAAAAACAAGAAAACTCATTTTTACCGATGAAGAAAATAAAATGAAGTTCATACTTGTAAAGGCCTCCGATGTTCCTACTTACGTTGAATACGGTGCGGCTGACATCGGTGTTGTAGGTAAAGACACACTTGTTGAAGAAAGCAGAAACTTATACGAAATGATTGACCTTGGTTTCGGTAAATGCAAAATGGCAGTATGCGGACCAAAGGAGCTTGAGGGTAAGCTTCACACTATGACAAATTTACGAGTTGCGTCAAAATACCCTCACATTGCATTAAAATATTTCCAGGACGAAAAGGGACAGACAATCGAAATTATAAAGCTTAACGGTTCAGTTGAGCTTGCTCCCCTTGTAGGTCTTTCAGATGTAATTGTCGATATTGTTGAAACAGGCAAGACTCTTAAAGAAAACGGACTTGACGTTCTTGAGGACGTGTGTCCTTTAAGTGCAAGATTTGTTGTAAACAAAGTCAGCATGAAAATGGAAAAAGAACGCATAATGGATATAGTAAGAAAATTTAAGGAGAAAATAGACGAATGAGAATTTATCCTGCAATAGATATAAAGGACGGAAAATGTGTCAGACTGTTTAAGGGAAGTTTTTCTGACGTTACGGTGTACGGTGACTCCCCTGCACAAATGGCTAAAAAATGGGAATCTTTAGGCGGAGAGTATATACATGTAGTTGACCTTGACGGTGCACTTAAAGGTCACGGTGTAAATGCCGAAAAAATAAAGGAAATTTGCCAAACGGTAAATGTACCTGTACAAACAGGCGGCGGCATACGCACAATGGAGGATATTAAGTCAAAGCTTGACTGCGGTATCGACAGAGTAATTATCGGTACAAAGGCAGTTTCAGACAGTGAATTTGTAAAGCGTGCCGTTGATACATACGGCGATAAAATCGTAATAGGCATAGATGCTAAAGACGGAATGGTTGCCATTGAAGGCTGGGAAAAGACAAGTGACTTTACAGCCGTTGAATTTGCAAAAAAGATGGTGACACTTGGCGTTAAAACTATTGTATATACTGACATTGCAACGGACGGAACACTTGCAGGCCCTAACGTCAAGGCAATGGCTGAAATGGCGTCAGCTGTAAATGCAGATATTATTGCGTCGGGCGGTATAGGCAATCTTGATCACATTAAATCACTTCTCCCGACAGGTGTTGAAGGTGTGATAGTAGGAAAAGCACTATACACAGACAATGTTGACCTTACAGAGGCAATCAATGCAGTCAGAAAGGATTATAAATAATGAAAAAGGTAGTCAGTCTAACAAGACGTGCCATTGAAGAATATAACATGATTGACGAGGGAGATAAAATTGCCGTTGGTGTATCCGGCGGCAAGGACAGCCTCGTTCTTCTTTGTGCACTTGCAGAGCTGTCACGATACTATCCGAAAAAATTTACAGTTATGGCACTTACTCTTGATATGGGATATAAATCGGATTATTCAAAAATACAGGAGTTATGCGACAAATTAGGCGTTGAATTTAAAGTTAAGTACACAAATATAAAAGAAGTTATTTTTGACATCAGAAAAGAGTCAAACCCATGTTCACTTTGTGCTAAAATGCGTCGAGGTGCACTAAACGACTTTGCAATAGAAAACGGCTGCAGAAAAGTAGCTTTAGGACATCACAATGATGATGTACTTGAAACATTTTTCCTAAGCCTTATACACGAAGGCAGAATACACTGCTTTTCACCTGTCACCTATCTTGACAGAACTGATATATATCAAATACGACCTATGATTTACGTACGTGAACGTGACATTCGCGGTGTTGTTAAAAATCATGATATTCCTGTAATAAAAAATGAGTGTCCGGCAGACGGATATACTCAAAGGGAATATATGAAGGATTTAATAAAACGAATTGAAAAAGAAACTCACCCGGGACTTAGAAAACGTCTGTTCCGTGCCATTCAGGACAGTACAATAGACGGCTGGAAATTAGATAATTAAAGGGACACTAAATTATTTAGTGTCCCTTTTTTCATGCTATTCTACTATTATAATTCTTATTCTTCCGCCTGTATCCTGTGATTTATCATAGTAGGCAGTCATGGTTTTATAATCTCCGTTTATTGCATCATCAATAGGAATCTTCATATATGTATTCCAGTCTTTCTTTTCGTACACTACTACCTTATCGCTTAAAAGATATGTATTTGTACCGATTCGTGCTTCTGTCCTTGTAAGTGAACTTATCTTAGATGAATATGATGCAAGAGGTACCATATTTTCGATTGTCGTACCTTCCATTTTTAATCTGTAAGGTCCTGCAACACTTGTGCCAAATCCTGTCTGATAAACACTTTGTGTTCCGTCTATATCAATCGTATATGAACCTGTTGTTCCGTCTGCCTTTGTTATAATTCCGTAGGTGTACATATCGCCTGTGGCATCTTTTAGTATAATCTCATCAATTTCACCTAAGGCATTTCTTGAATAATACACAACCTTTGATGCACTTAAATTTGTACCGTCAAGACGCTGTGGGTATATTCTCGTATATAATGCCAAATCGTCGCTATACGTACCTACTGTATCAAGTATTTTAACGTCCTCTGCTATTTTGTCATCACCTATTTTGTAATTTGATGCGTCAACCTTTCCAGAGATGTCACCGCTTGCTGTCTGACGTGAAAGCACTGCCTTGCCGTCCTTAAATGACACAAGCACCACTGCACATTTTAGACTTTCGTAATTTGATGATGTTGTGTATTCATTCACGTTTCCGTCAGGAGTTACAACCTTTGCATAATAACTTGAATAAACTGTATTATCAGGGTTTGTAAAGTCCTTTTTGCCCGTTTCTATAACAAAACCTGCACTTGTTGTATTCTGACTTCCTCCTACTACACCTGCAATCTCACCTGTTCTGCCTAAAAGAACCGTCACTGTATCACCGTACTTAAAGTTTCCGCTTGAAGAAAGTGCATTAAAGGCATTAACGCTTTCAACGGTATATTCAGTACCTGAAATTGTTACGCTTGTAGGTGAATCCTTTGTAGGCGATGCCTTTTCGTACACACCTGTCACTTTATCAGTGTATGCCAATATCATGTTAAGGTCACTGCTGTAATATATAATATCGTTTGTCTGAATATCAGCGGCACTTACCTTATTTCCGTTTCTCATGATTGACGTAGAAGAATTTGTGTCAAAGTTTGAAATCCATTCTGTGTTTGTAACCTGAATCGGGCCTTCCATGTTGCCCTCCTCATAACTTACATAATCAACCTTATTTCCGTCCATCTTGACATACAGAATATCACCCATTGCCATCTGACCCTTTACAGCCGAATATGTACTCTTTGTATCATCTTTATAACATACCGTTCCGTCGGTAACGTTAATCTGCTCAAACTTACCGTCCTTGTAACCTATAACACCGTCGCCAAGCTGTGAGTATATAACATATTTTTCAAATGTTTCATTACCCGTGCTGACACTTCCTGATACAAGCATAACATAGTCAACACTTCCCTTTGAGTTTTTGAAAACTTTTACAGTGTCGCCCTTGTCTGCCTCGCTTGCAACTGATTCATAAGTCGTCGTATTTGATTTATAATATGCAGTAGTATTTGAATTAATACTGTACATATCACCGTCAAGTATTATATCAGAACCTATAACACCTGTAACAGTGTATTCCTCAACAGTTTGGTCACGCGGTGTAAATGAAACAAAGTCATCACCGTTTTTAACTGCAATGTCACCGCGTCTTCCCACATAGTCGCTGTTAAATTCACCATCAAATTCGTATGTACCTGATGATGTAAACACCTTATCCGCTCCAAGTGAACTGTCCTCATTATGTGTAGCTATTATAGTAACGCCCTCTATAATTTCACAATCAAATACAGATATAAGCTTTTCCTGTGAGTCTTTCATCTTTGTGTTTAAGGCGTTGTAAACAAGATTAGCTACCTGACGTCTTGTCATTGCTTCGCCTTGCTGTGCCTCTACATTCTTTGTAAGTTCAAGGTTCTGTGCAAGACCAATCTGTCCGTAGGGCCATGAATAGCCAAAGTCCTCGTCTGTATATCCTAAAACCTTAAGCATCATCGTAAGTGCTTCCTCGTAAGACACTGTGTCATCAGGCTTAAATGTGGCGTCCACATAACCCTCAACTATTCCTGCCGTTACGGCGGCTCTTACATAAGGTGCAGCCCAGTGCTGATACGTAACATCTTTAAACGGTGATACGTTAATACCTGTTGCAACCGTATTTTTTGACTTTGACGATGAAACTGCGATTTTAGCAAATTCAGCACGTGACACATTGTCGTCAAGTCTGTAATTACCGTCACCGTCACCAACCATTATTTCAAGTTCTGACAGCAGTGACAATATATCTTCATCATTGTCCCAGTCCGCATAAGACGGCACTGCGGCAAGAAACATTGCCAAAGTCAATGCTATCGAAATTAATCTTTTCATAATCCATGTCCTTTCTGTTATTAATCGTACCTTAACGCATCTATCGGATTAAGCTGTGCCGCCTTTTTAGCCGGCAGATAACCAAAACCTATTCCTATTGCCACCGATACGGTAAATGCAACTATAATAGATACGACAGACGGTGCTATAAGGCTGTCAAGCAGAAGTTTACCTGCACCTATTGATACCAACGAACCGAATATTATACCAATAACACCGCCGATACAGCTTACCGTACCTGCCTCTATTACAAACTGCATCATTATATTTTTCTGCTTTGCACCAAGGGACTTTCTTATACCGATTTCCCTTGTACGCTCCGTAACAGATACAAGCATAATATTCATAATGCCTATACCGCCGACAAGAAGTGATATACCGGCAATACAAACAAGTACCGTCTGCATTGAGTTCATCATTGTTGTCATCTGGTCAATCATTTCTTTCATGCTTATGACTTGATAATAATCCTCGTCACCGATTTTTTGGTTTAAAAACTGTTTTAAAACAGCCGTTGTTTCGGTAATTCTGTCCTCATCGACAGCAGTCAGAATATATGAACTTACCGTACTGTTTTTATTCATTTTAATAGCGGTTGAGTATGGTATATAAATTGCGTCATCTCCTGAACCTGAGGTTGAATCCTCCTTTTCCTCCAGAACACCCACAACAGTATATACCGTACCGTTTATTTTAAGTGTCTGTCCTAATGCGTTGCCTTTCCCGAAAAAATTCTGTTCCTGATACGTTCCGATAACGCATACCTTACTTATGTTCATTATATCGGAATACTGAATAAACCTTCCCTGCTCAACGGTCAGCCTTTTCATATCTGCGTATCCTTCACTTACGCCCGTAGCAGTACCTGATTCATTTTCCGTACCGCACTTAATTGTACCTGAAACAGAAATATTCGGTGATACATCTTCAAACAAATCCTTGTTTTCGTCTAAAAATTCGTACATTTCATCAGGGTCAACTTTTTTAGTTTCTGCCCTTGACATAATAGCAACTTGAATTGTATTTGTTCCAAGGTCATCAAACATATCGGTAAGCTGCTGAGTAAGTCCGCCCATAAGACTTACCAGGATAATAACTGCGGCAATACCTATAATGATACCGAGCATCGTCAAAAACGAACGAACTTTACTTGCCCATATTGTAGCCATTGCCATTTTAAAGCATTTTCCTATACCCATTTACCTATTCACCTGCCCCTGCTTTTTCCTGTTTTGACACAATCTCATCGCCTTCGGCAGGGCCGTCATAAACTATTTTACCGTCAGTTATACGAACTACCCTTTCTGCCTGTGCTGCGATTGAGTTGTCGTGGGTAATAAGAACAATAGTGTTACCCTCTCTGTGAAGCTGCTGTAAAAAGTTCATAACTTCACGGCCTGTTCTTGAATCAAGAGCTCCTGTCGGTTCGTCAGCCAATATAACAGAAGGGTGACCGGCTAAGGCTCGTGCTATTGAAGCCCTTTGCTGCTGTCCTCCCGAAAGCTGTGACGGTAAGTTTTTCGCCTTTTCCTTAAGTCCCACTTTTTCAAGTGATGCAAGGGCTCTTTCCTTTTGTTCTTCGTCGCTCAGTCCCGCATACAAAAGCGGCAGTGCAACATTTTCAAGGAGTGTAAGTTTAGGAAGAAGATTGTACTGCTGAAATATAAAACCTAACATTTTATTTCTTACTTCAGCCAGTTCATCATCGGTATAATTACTTATATCCTTTCCATTTAACTTGTATGTACCATGAGTCGCCACATCAAGACAGCCTATTATATTCATACAGGTTGACTTACCGCTTCCCGATTTACCTATTATAGCAACAAATTCGCCTTTGTTTATTGTAAGTGAGATACCATCAAGGGCGTGTACCTCACTGTCACCCATTTTATATATTTTGTAAACATCTTTAAGCTCTACCAATGGAGGCATAACTATTCACCTCCATTATCTTCCGCCCGGAGCACCGCCACCGCCGCTTGGAGCTCCGCCGCCTGGGGCACCTCCGCCACCGGGAGCGCCTCCGCCGCCGCCCATTCCGCCAGGACCGCCCTGCATTTGCTGCTGCATCATTTGCTGTAAATCACTTGATGTATCAAGTTCCTGACCTCTTACCATATCTCCTTCATTCACTCCTGACTGAATTTCAATATAGCTGTCATCACTTATACCTGTTTTTACCTCAACTGTCTTGTATCCTTCAGGTGCACTGTCATTTTCATCAGTCTTTTCACCCTTTACATATACTGTATTTCCTCTGTTAAGCGAACCCACCGGAACTGACAAAACATTTTCAGCCTGGTCAACTATTATCTCGGCATCTACATTCATACCAGGAAGAAGTTCACCGTAATCGGTTATAGACACCGTTACAGGGTAGCTTGTAACTCCGTTTTCCGCCGTACCGTCAACGCTTACCTTCTCAACCACTCCCGTAAAAGTTTTATCGGATATTGCATCGGCAGTTATTGTAACCGTCTGACCAACCTTAACACTTGCCACCTCTGTTTCGTCAACGCTTATGTCAAACTGGACGCTTGACATATCATAAATTATACACATCGGCGTTGTTGAATTAGATGAATCAATTTTATCTCCCGCCTTGTTATTCTTTGTTACAACAGTTCCTGAAATAGGTGCTGTAATCGTATAATCGTTAAGTCCCTTTTGTGCCTTTTCAAGGGCAAGTCTTGCGTCGTCAAGTGATAACTGTGCGTTTGTTATTGCAGAATCCTGTGAAAACTGGTCACTGCTTAACACTGCCTTTTCAAGTGCCAATGTTGCATCATCAAGGCTTAATTTTGCTGTATTCGCACTTGTCTTAGCTGTGTCCGAATCAATGGACGCAATAGTCATTCCGTTATATACGGCATCATTTGCAGAAATGTTTAAAGACGCAATTTTTCCTGCCGCATCTGCACATATTGTATGGGAGCTTATGTACTCAAACTGTCCTGCATCATTACAAGCAAAACCATTTATCATTGCAGTAGCTTTATCAGAATCTGTAAGTGCACCGGGATTTTCTGTTTCAACAGTAACGTATCTTACTATACTGTTACCCGCCGTTGTAACTGAGCCGCTGCTAACTTCCGTAACAGTACCCCATAACTCATTACCCGTACCTGCAACAGTAAGCGTTGCACTGTCACCGACATTTATGTATGCAGCGTCTGTTTCATTAAAGGGTATTCTTATTTTCATATATTGACTGCTGTACACGCTGGCAATTTTACCTCCTGCCTGTACGCTGTCACCCTCATTTACAAACACTTCACTTACCGTTCCGTTAATATCAGACTTTATCGTAAGGTCATTTAAAGTGTCAAGTGCATCGTTATAGCTTTGCTGTGCCTTTTCAACACCTATCTGTGCACTTTGTATGTTTTTATCGTTTGTCTTTGAGTTTTGTGTCTTTGTTTTTACTGCATCTATGTAATTTTGCTGTGCCTTTTTAAGTGCATTTTCTGCTGTATCAACGCTGTTTTGCGGTGTTTCACTGTCAAACTGATAAAGCTTATCGCCCTTTTCAACAGTGTCACCTTCATTTATGTAATCAGCAGTAACCTCACCTGTGGTAATAGTCATAATAGAATAGGAATCCTTTGGTTCTATTGTACTGCTTCCTGTTACCTTTTTCTGGATTGTACGTCTTTCTACCGCGACATCACTCGGCTGCATAAGCTGTTCCATTTTCTTTTTTGAAATAGCGTTACAGCCCGCAAAAGCACTTATAATAATTATTATAATAAGCAAAATAATAAGCATTTTTCTTCCGATACGGAATTTACCTATAAAAAACTTCTTACTTCGCTTATCATAACCAAATTTTTTCTTCTTTTCTTCAACCTTTTCTTCTTGTCCTTCTTCAGAAACTCCGCTGTCAAAAACTTGTTCTTCTATCGGAATTTCTTTTTCTTCTGTGATTTCTGTGCCTTCTGTTTCCTCTATCACGCTGTGCTACCTCCTGATTGAAAATTTTATTATAAAGGGCCTTTTAGGCCTCATTATACATTACTAATTATTTTATCACCATGATTTTACAGTGTCAATAAATACACTATTAATTTATATTTTATTAATCTTTTATTTGAATATTTTTTACTTCTGATATATAATAAAATTATATTATATATTAGAGGTGAAAACTATGAAAAAGACTTGTATCCTGACTGCTGCGGGAAAGGAAAATCCCGACCTTATTTTAAAGAACGGAAATATTGTCGATGTCTTTACGGGTACTGTCACTAAAGGTGATGTACTGATAAAAGACGGTATTATATGCGGCATAGGTTCATACAGCGGCACAAACGAAACAGATGTTTCAGGAAAATACATTATGCCGGGATTTGTTGATTCCCACGTCCACATAGAATCTTCAATGGTATCTCCCGGTGAATACGCAAAGGCTGTTATGCCCTGCGGCGTTACTACCGTCATTGCAGACCCCCACGAAATTGCAAATGTATGCGGTGAAAAGGGTTTATCTTTTATGCTAAAATCTGCCCAAAAGACACCACTTGATATAAATTTTATGCTTCCTTCCTGTGTACCTGCCACACCTTTTGAACATTCAGGTGCAACTATTTCAGCTGATGATACAAAACGCCTTATACCTGAATTTTTAGGACTTGGCGAAATGATGAATTATCCCGGTGTGGTAAACGGTGACGATGAAGTATTAGAAAAGCTTTGCTGTGACATTATAGACGGTCACGCACCGTTACTTTCAGGTCCTGAGCTTGACGCTTACCTGTGTGCCGGTATTAAATCAGACCACGAATGCAGTAATACAGATGAAATGCTTGAAAAAATCCGCAAGGGAATGTATGTTCTGCTTCGTGAGGGTACACTTTCCCATGATGTTTCAAGACTTGTAGGCGGAATAAATTCATACACATTAAGACGCTGTGCTTTTTGCACCGATGACCGTTTTGTCGGTGAAATAATCAAAGAAGGCAGCATAGACCTTTGCATAAGAAAATCTGTTTCACTCGGCATAAACCCAATCGATGCAATAATTATGGCTACCATTAACGCCTGTGAACTATACGGCATGAAAAACAAGGGTGCTGTTGCTCCGTCATACGTTGCTGATATAGTAGTTGCTGATGATTTGACACTTTCATCTATTGACAGTGTATACAAAAACGGCGAGCTTGTATGCAAAAACGGTAAGCCGTTATTCGAGTGTGAAAATGCTGATACAAGTGAAGTTACAGATACTGTTCACCTTAATAACGTAACCGAAGAATTTTTTAAGGATACTCCTTCCTTCCCTCTTACTGCAATAGGACTTGTTCCGGAAAGTATAATTACCAAAAAAATCTCTGTTACAAACAGCGACAATCTATCTAAAGTATGCGTTATTGAACGTCACAAAAATCTTAACTTAAAGGGTATCGGTTATGTATTTGACTACGGCATTACAGACGGTGCTATTGCTTCTTCAATAGGTCACGACAGTCACAATGTCATAGTTATCGGTGATAACGACTCTGATATGGCACTTGCAGTTAATACACTGGGCAAAAGCGGCGGTATCGCAATATGTTCTAAGGGTAAGGTACTTACCTATTTAAAACTTGATATTGCGGGACTTATGTCTTTAAAATCTGCTAAAGATGTTACAGATGAACATGATAAGCTATACACATATACTAAACAACTTAATATAACAGATAAAATCGACCCGATTTTATCACTTGCTTTTCTGCCCCTTCCTGTTATCCCTGAAATACGCATTACAGATTCAGGACTCTTTGACGTATCAACATTTAGCTTTATTTAAAGCACCTAAAGGCTGCCGTATATTTGCGGCAGCCTTAATTTATTACTTTGCTGTTTCTGTATTATTCATTTGTCCCTTTCGTCCGCCCGGTCTATTCATACCCAAATCAGCGTTTCCAACATTTGTCACCACTTCCGATACCGTAAAACTTTCTACCTCTTCCCCTGCTACATATAAAGTATATTCTTCTCCTGTTTTTATTTTATCTGACGAATATATAAATGACTGATATGATTTTGCCGGTGTAAAGGATACAACTTCCTCTCCTGACGATGTCTTTATTGATATTTCCTGTCCTCCCTCATAGCTTTGTGAAAGTGAAATATTTAGTACATTCTGCTTTGAATAGCTGTTAGGTGCTTCCACCATACCAAGTGCACTTACCGCTGTGAGTGTTCCGCCGTTTACCATTATTGCACCGTCAGAATCAAGTGCACTGTCACCGCCGCTGGTCGTACCGTCTATTACAACATTACCTCCGTCTATAACTAATGAGCCGTTAGAATCAATACCGTCACCCTGTGCATTTATATATAAATTTCCGCCGTTTATCTGAATATGATGTTCTGTGCTTATTTCATCAGTTTCTGTTCTGTCCATACCGCTGCCTTGCGGTCTGTTATTTTGAGGTGGTTGTGCTACGCCATCAGGCGGTGTCATACCCTCACCGTTTTCTCCGTTTGGAGGCATCATACCATCAGGCGGCGTCATATCCTCAGGTCTTGCCATACCTTCTGTTCCCGTCGTGTCACCCTCAGGCGGCGTCATTTGACCTCGTCCGCCAAATCCAAACATATCATCATTGCCGTTTCCTCCTGCATTTAGTCCGTCATCAGACGACGCTTCTATATTTATATCTCCGCCGTTTATTGTAAGAATCTGTTTTGACTCAATACCCTCAGTAGACTTTTTTATATCTATAATGCCGTAATCTATAACCACATTACCGTGTGCGGAAATACCCTTTTTAACCTGCGATGTAAGAGTTATATCGCCGCCTTTAATATTAATATCAGATGCACAATGTATTGCGTGGTCTGTGGAATTTACATTAACTGTGCCTCCTGAAATATCAAGCATCCAATCAGCCTTTATACCCTTACTTGTTACATCTTCGCTGTTGTCACTCTCCATTTCCTCCGCCTGATACTGTGCAAACTGGCTTTCCATTTCCTCACGCATACTTTGTCTTTCTTCCTCTGTCATCTGCGTAGGGTCACCTGTGGGTCTGAACATACCGCCGCCAAAACTTTCTGACGCTTGGACTTCACCTGTCGTTGTAACATTTATTTCTCCGCCTGTTATATCTACAATCTCATCGGCTTGCAGTCCGTCACCTTCTGCATTTATATTTACTGTGCCGCCTGTAATCTCAAGAGTATCATTTGTATGAATACCGTCATTTTTTGCATTTACCGTAATATTACCGTTACCGATTTCTATACTGTCACTGCCGTCAATTCCGTGATTGTAATTACCGTTAACGGTAAGTGTACCGTTTCCTTTAAATTCCAGGTTGTCACGTGCTGTTATACAAGCCTTTTCGTTTTCGTCACCGCTTGTATATTCTTCTCCGTCGGTTAAATAGTTTTCTGTGTTTTCTGTAACTGTAATATATGCCTTGTCGGCATTTTTTATATATATTGCCGCACCTTTGGTATTTGTAAGTGACATTCCCGACAAACGAAGTTTTGCTTTTTCTTCTGTATCTATTGCAATCTGACCGTCCTCCAATGTACCTGTAACTGTAAAGTCACCGCCTTTTGAAATGGTGATTATATTTTCATTTACGCTAATACCATCACCTGTGACCGTCATATTGTCAAGGTCTATTGTACCTGTATTTTCTTCCCATAAGTTTTCGCTTGCATCGTCAGGGGGAGTTGTGATTATAACACTTTGACTGTCACTGTCCCATTCTACGTTAAGACCTAACAAATCACTTACCGCTCTTATGGGTACAAGCGTTCTTCCCTCTTTAATTTCAGGTGCAGTATCAAAAGTATATGTTTCCTCATTCTTTGTCATATCCGTGCTGCCTATTGTCATCGTAACAGTCTTGGATTTTTTCTTTGATGTTATAGTCTGTGTTTCACTGTCCCACTTTACTTTAGCACCAAATTCTTCAAAAATTTGCCGCATAGGAACCATTACTCTGTCGTTTTCGATAATGGGCTGTACGTCAAATTCTATTTCCTTACCGTCATAAGTAACTTTTATATCATTCGTTGCAGCATTGCATCCGCCGCCTAAAGCAGCTGCAATAGATACAATTAATATTGTACTCATTATTTTCTTATTCATACGATAAACTCCTTTCCCTTATGTTAAAATCATTATATACCTCCTTCCTTAAACAAACCTTAAACAACAACTTATTCTTTTGCAAAAAAAACGACGGTATTTAAACCGTCGCTTAAAATAAAATTAATATCCTATATTTTCAGGTACCATAACCACTGTAATTCTCTTTGGGAAATAGTGACAGCCGTCAACAATACTTGTTACGTTACAGACTCTTGCATTATTGCGGCATTCGCTGCACTTTATATTATCATCTGTTGCACAAGGAACTTTGTGTGTAATACGTCTTGCATTCATAGGTGCAATAGACTTTGCTCTCTTTATTCCTTCTTCAACGTTCTCAACAATCTTATTCACACCTGCAACTATGATAACCTTTTTAGGTCCGAATACAATCTGGCTTGTTCTGTTACCTGTACAGTCAATATTTACAAGCTGACCTTCCATAGTAATTGCATTTGTACTTGAAACAAACACATCGGCATAATAACCTTCTCTGTATTTATCAAGCATTTCCTCAAAACTCTTTGTATTATATCTGTCAATAAAATTATACTTGTCGCTTCTTATCTCATCAAGAATACCTGTTTCGTTAAGAGTAACGCTTCCGCCTACTGCTATTTTTGAACCCTCAGGAATCATATCCATAACGATTCTTCTTGCATCGTCCTTGTCCTTTGCCATAACCGCATCGAAATCTCTTTCCTTTAATACTTCGATAAGGTCTGCAATTCTTCTTTCATTTGCCCACTTTTGTACTGCGTCCATCACTTTTTCCTCCTTAGTTTAATTATTGTATTGAATCATATACCTCTTGATTTATAACAAATTCTATACCATTTTCCCGTGCCCATATATCAAGCTGATTATTGAAATCTTCTTCCTCCATAGCACTGTCTAAACTATCTTTCACATTATTATACTCAGTTTCAAAACCTTCGTATGTTTCATCAAGTGGAAGTCTTTGTATAACGTGGTAGCCGTATGTTGATTTTACAAGAGTAAATTCACCGGGCTGTATTGAGTCTACGCCGTCCTGAAATTCAATTACCATATCATTATCTGTAAATACATATCCGTCAGGATAAGTTTCACTTCCCGGGTCCTCTGAAAATTCTTTTACAAGTGCATCAAAATCTTCACCGTTCTTTGCACGCTCTAAAAGCTCTTCAGCCTTTGTCTTTGCAGCTGCCTGTTCTTCCTCTGACAGTTCCTCGCCTGTTTCATTATTTACAGTAGAAATAAGAATATGCTTTGCACGTCTGTAATGATTTTTAAAATACTCTTTCTTTTCCTCGTCTGTATATTCCTTATCACCCATTAATTCCTGAAGATTCTCTTTATAAATAGGTATTGAAACAAGTTTTTCAACATAGCTGTTTGTTATATTGCTTTGCTTTAGAAATTCATCATATCCACCGTCACTGTCATAATTCTCCTTGACGCTGTCCATTTGAGTTTCAAGTTCCTTTTTATCTTCATCATCAAGCTCTATACCCTTAGCCTTTGCCACTGCAAGTATCTTTCTGTCATTTTCGGAATATTCAAGTGAAATTTCCTTTGCTGCACCTAAATCCATATTCTGCTTATAGGTGTCATAATAAAATCTAAATTCATTTTCTGTTACCTGCTCATCGCCGATTGTAAATACAACCTGACTTGTATCAGTATCATTTACAGCTCCGCATCCGCCTAAAAGCATTGCACATGTAAGTGCTGCAACAGTTAGTATTTTTTTCATATTCATTTCTCCTTATTGTTTATTATAAAATCCATTATACTCTATTTTTCTTCTTTTTGCAATTCCTTTACATCATTTAATAAATTGTTTACAATATTGAGTAGGTTTTTATAATCACCCTTAATCGCATAACTTATGACAGGTTTTTCACCTGACAAAAGCTTTATTCGTTTCGGGTATTTTTTGTCAAGTCCCATAACAAGCATTGCATCTATACGGTTTTCTTCAAACTTTAACAGCATATTATCACCGCTTTGCTGTATTTCAAATATACCGCATTCCTTTGCAGGTGCTTTAAGTGAAGCAATATCAATAATATTCTGTACAGATTTAGGAATATCACCGAAACGGTCTATAAGTTCGTCTTCTATCTCAAACTTTTCGTCGTCCGTTTCTATTGCCGCAATCTTTTTATAAATATCAATACGCTGATTATGATTTGAAATATAGCTTTCAGGCAAATAGGCATTAATATTAATGTCAATAGATACGTCGCTTATGTCTTCCGTTTTAATACCCTGTGCCTCATCAACACTTTCCTTTAGTATTTTACAGTACATATCATAACCTACTGCGTCCATGTGACCATGCTGTTCAGGGCCTAAAATATTACCTGCACCCCTTATTTCAAGGTCACGCATGGCAATTTTAAATCCTGAACCAAACTCCGTAAACTCCTTAACTGCCCTCAGTCTTTTTGACGCAATATCTGAAAGTATTTTATCTCTGTGATACGTTAAATATGCGTACGCCGCACGGTTTGACCTTCCTACACGGCCTCTTAGCTGATAAAGCTGTGCAAGCCCCATTTTATCGGCATTTTCAATTATAATTGTATTTGCGTTAGGAATATCGAGTCCCGTTTCTATGATAGTTGTACACACAAGTACATCTGTGTTTCCGTTTACCATATCGTACATAATGTCCTCAAGCTGATCCTCTTTCATTTTGCCGTGACCTACCGCCACTGTTATATCAGGGAACTGCTCTTTAATCCATTCAGCCTTTCTGTATATACCCTGTACTCTGTTATAAAGATAAAATACCTGACCGCCCCTTGACAATTCATTTCGTATTGCATCGACTATAACGGCAGGATTATCCTCAAGCACATAAGTCTGTACAGGATACCTGTTTTCAGGCGGTTCTGTTAAAACGCTCATATCCCTTACACCTGTCATTGCCATGTGGAGTGTTCTCGGAATAGGCGTAGCTGTCATAGTCAAAACATCGATATTTTCCTTTAATTCTTTAAGTCGTTCCTTGTGTGCTACACCGAAACGCTGTTCCTCGTCTATGATTAACAGCCCTAAATCCTTAAACTCCAAATCCTTTGACAGTATTCTGTGTGTACCGATAATTATATCAATTTCACCTGTTTTAAGCTGTTTAATTATTTCCTTTTGCTGTGCAGCTGTACGGAATCGTGACAACATCTGTACTTTTATCGGGAAATTTTCCATACGTTTTAAGAAATTTTCATAGTGCTGCATTGCAAGTATTGTTGTTGGGCAAAGGTATGCCACCTGCTTTGAATCACCTACCGCTTTAAATGCCGCACGAAGTGCAATTTCAGTCTTTCCGAAACCAACGTCACCGCAAAGCAGTCTGTCCATCGGTTTTTCACTTTCCATATCGGTTTTAACTTCTTCAATAGACCTTAGCTGGTCCTCTGTTTCCTGATACGGGAAAGTATCTTCAAAGTCACGCTGCCACGGAGTATCGTCACTGAATGCAAATCCCTTTACTTTCTCACGGCTTGCATAAAGTGCAACAAGTTTTTTAGCCAGTTCATCGGTAGACTGCTTTACCTTCTGCTTAGTTCTGCTCCAGTCACTTCCGCCAAGTCTGTTAAGCTTTAATTTCCTGTCGGCATTACCCACATACTTATACAAAAGATTAAGCTGGTCAACTGGTATATACAGTATATCTGTGCCCTGATACTGAATTTTAAGGTAGTCTTTAGCTACACCCCCGACAGTCATTTTCTGCGTGCCCATATACTGACCTATACCGTGGGTCTGATGTACAACATAGTCGCCTGCACTTATATCGGTATAGCTTTTAATTCTGTTTGCATTATCTGCCTTCCGTCTTGAGCTTTTCTTTTTAACTTCAAAAATTTCTCTGTCTGATACTACTACAAGATTAATTTCAGGATACTCAAAACCTTTAGCTATTTCACCACGCACAATTACAGTTTCGCCCATTGTAAACTGCAATTTACCGTTTTTAATATCCTCATCGGCAAATCTCGCCCTTATTCCTTTGTCTACAAGAACACCCGCTAAATTTTCTCCTCGTCCCCTTGTGGTACAAAGAATAACAACAGTATAATTTTTACTTTGCCAGCTGCGAATATCCTCGTAAAGATACTCAATTTTACCATGGAAAGATACAGTCGTTTTTGTTGTAAATGTTTCAAGGTGTTTATAATTAAAATCCGTCTTTGAATGTGACAGAACATCAAGGGAAATAAGTTTTTTCTTTGACATCTCTAAAACTTTTTCCATGTATGTGCAGTAAAATTTGTCCTTTGCCGCACCTATTACACGTTTTTCTTTAAGCTCGGCTATAACCTCGCCCTTTTCCCATTCAAAACTTCTTCCCCTTTCACAAATACGCTTAGGGTCTATTATAAATACTAAATCACTATCCTTAAAGTAATCAAGCACTGACGGGATTTTGTCATATATAAGTGACACATATTTATCCACAGACGGGAAATACCTTACTTCCTTAAAGCTTTCAATATCGGCTTCCGTAACCTCGATAAATCTTTCCTCATCACTTTTCTTACGCTTTGCACTTTTTATACGTTTTTCAAGCTCGGCTATAATTTCATCACGTTTTTCGTCTGTTATAACAGCCTCACATACAGGTGAAATTACAGCTCTGTCCACCTTATCAAGTGAACGCTGTGTGTAGGTATCAAATTCACGGATTGAATCGGTTTCATCGTCGAAAAACTCAATTCTGTAAGGATTTTCACTTGCGGGAGGGAATATATCAAGTATTCCGCCCCTTATGGCAAACTGCCCTCTGCCTTCAACGCTGTCCTCACGGGAATATCCCAATATTACAAGATTTTCCGTAAGTTTTTCAAGGTCAAACTGCTTGCCTATTTCAAAAGTTATAAGGTTATCCCTAAGCACATCGGTATCAAGCGTGTACTGCAAAACTGCGTCAATACTTGTTACAACAATATATTTTTCGCCGCTTAGAAGTTTTTGCAAAACTGCAATTCTTGCATGTTCATTTTGGTGACCTGATGTTTCTATGTTGTAAAATACATATTCCTTTGTGGGAAAATACAAAACCTTATCAGTGTAAAGCTCCATATCGGAGGACAGTTTTCTTGCCTCCATATCACTGTAACACACAACAAGAGATGAAGAATTATTTTCCTCTCCCAGCGAATAAATAAGCTGTCCCTGTGCCGATTCAACGATTCCCGCCACAGAAACAGGTGTATTATTAAGATTTTTAACTACTCCTTTATAGGGAGCGTATTCCTTTAAAATATCAGAAAAATTCATTTTACTTTCCATTGCACTTATTCATAGCCGACTGCACACCGTTTTTAATAATCTCACAAACTGCCGTTTCTGCCTTTTTAATTGCGTCCTCCATTACAGGGATTTCTTCTTTTGTAAAACGTCCCAAAACAAAATCAGCAAGGTCGTAATCTTCATGTTTCGGTGCTCCTACGCCCATTTTGACTCTTGGGAACATATCGGAATTAAGTCTGTAAATGATTGATTTAAGCCCGTTGTGACCGCCGGCACTTCCCTTTGCCCTTACTCTTATTCTTCCCGTATCAAGGGAAATATCATCGCTTATTACTATTATATTCTGTGTAGGTACTTTGTAAAACTGTGCCATTTCCGCCACTGAATCACCACTTAGATTCATAAAGGTCTGCGGCTTTACAAGGTACACCTTTTCTCCTCCTATAACTGCGTCACCGTATGCGGCTTTAAATTTAAGCTTTGTAAGCTTTACGCCGTACTTATCCGCAATATAGTCTATTGTGTGGAATCCGATATTATGACGTGTCATATCATACTGCTTTCCCGGATTTCCCAAACCTACTATAATATACATCGGTATTATCTCCTCTTTACGTCCAAAAAGGGCAGATACAAAATCTGCCCATCTGTTTATTTTTTTCATTTTAGTTTCTCTTATCCTTCCAGCCCTCTTTATTAACCTGTCTTGCTCTTGCGATTGAAAGAGAATCCTTTGGAATATCCTCTGTTATTGTTGAACCTGCCGCAATATATGCACCGTCACCTACGTTTATAGGTGATACAAAGTTTGTGTTACAGCCCACAAAACAGTCGTCGCCGATTGTTGTTCTGTACTTTTTCTTGCCGTCATAGTTACATGTTACTGTACCGCAGCCGAAGTTTACACGTTTTCCGATATCGCTGTCACCGATATAAGTAAGGTGTGAAATCTTTGTACCGTCGTCGATGTTTGAGTTTTTAAGCTCAACAAAGTCACCGACCTTAACGTCCTTACCAACCTTACAGTTAGGTCTTACATAAGCAAACGGACCGACGTGTGTACCCTCATCAATTTCAGATTCAAGTATAACTGAACTTAAAATATCAACATTATCATGTATAACGGCTCTGTCAAGAATTGTACCCATACCGATAACGCAGTTTTTACCTACTCTGCTGCCGCTTTTAATTGTAACATTTTGCATAATTTCAGTGTCGTTTCCTATTTCAACGTCACTTTCAATTATAACGCTTTCAGGATTTCTGATTGTAACGCCGTTTCTCATGTGGTATTCATTTATACGCTTTTGCATAATCTTGTCAGCTTCGCCCAGCTGTACTCTGTCGTTTATACCTCTTATTTCGTCATTATCTTCTATTGTATATCCGCCGACCTTTTTACCTGCACCCCAAAGGATTTCAAGTGTATCTGTAAGATAGTATTCACCCTGTGCATTATTTGGTGTAATCTTGTCAAGGGCATATACAAGTGACTGGGCGTCAAAGACATACATACCTGAATTAACTTCTTTTATCTTCTTTTCTTCTTCGCTTGCGTCCTTTTGCTCAACAATTTTTAAAACATTGCCGTCGTTATCTCTTACTATTCTGCCATAACCTGTGGCATTATCAAGGACTGCCGTAATAACAGTTGCGTTATTTTTCAAGCTTCTGTGATATGAAACGGCATTTTTAATTGCCTCGGCTGTTACAAGAGGAGTATCGCCGTTTAATATAACTACCTCACCCTGTGATGACTTTATAAAATCAAGTGCCTGCATTACGGCATGACCTGTACCCTTTTGCTCGGCTTGAAGTGCAAATTCACACACATCGCCGATTTCACCTTTTACCATATCAGCCTTATGACCTACTATTGTACAAACCTTTTCACTTCCTGCCTCCTTTGCAGCGTCTATAACCCATCTGCATAGGGCTTTTCCGCATACCTTATGAAGTACCTTTGGTTTTTCGGATTTCATTCTCGTACCCATACCTGCCGCTAAAATTACAGTTGTAAACATAAAAATCACCATAGCCTTTCAGTCCGCAAATGTTTTTACTGCGAACGATAATCTCATTATATTTTAAAGTACCATTTCGGACGTTACTTTCATATCATGATGTATCTGATTTTTAAGCTCCTCCATAGATGAAAATTTAATTACGCCCCGAAGCCTTTTTGCAAAGCTCACACGAATATATTTATCGTAAATATCCTCGTCAAAATCAAGGATATGACTTTCCACCGTTAATTTCTTTGCGTCAAATGTAAGATTTTTTCCCACATTTATAACGCTTTTAAGTCGTCTGCCGTCAACATACGTTATACCGGCATACACTCCCGGTTTGGGAAGTGCCATATTTATATCATAATCCACGTTTGCAGTAGGAATACCCATTTTTCTGCCGTTTTGAAGTCCGTGAATTACATTTCCCTCAATGCAGTAACGTCTTCCCAAAAAACGCTCTGCTTCCTCCATATCGCCGTTTTTGATTACTTCTCGGATATATGTACTTGATACAATTCTTCCGTCAATCTTTATAGCATCTGTTACAAACACCTTAAATCCGTATTTCTCGCCGAATTTTTTAAGCATTTCAACATCGCCCATTGCCTTATAACCAAAGCTGTAATCATATCCGACACATACTGCCTTTACTTTAAGGTTCTCCACAAGGTATTTTACAAACTCCTCCGGAGATTTTTGCATAAATTCTTTGTCGAAATTCTCCATATACACAAAGTCTGGCTTTTCACGTTCTAAAAGTTCAAGCTTTGCTTCGTTTGGAGTTATAAGCTCGACACCGCCCTGTGTCAGCGTCTTTGTATTTTTTTCAAACAGCAGTACACCGCTTTTTAAATCATTCTCTTTTGCGTACTTTATACCGTTTCTTATAATAGTCATGTGGGCAACGTGGAGTCCGTCAAAATTTCCAAGTGCCGTCACTGTACCGTCATAATCGACTTTTGTACGGATTACCTCCATTACGTTCCCTCCTAATTCCAAAATGATTTTACAAGACGAAGTTTTCCGTCCTCTATTTTAGATATACACAAAAACTCATTATTATTATCATATACCCTGTACGTTTGTCCCTCAACACCTTTATACGTCATTCTTATGCCGTTTGTAACACTTTTAACTTGTTTTTCATTAAGCTGTATTTTAGGGTATTTCATAAACACACTGTCAACAGGTAAAATAATGTCACCAAGTTTTCCGTTTTCTTTAAGTTTTTCTATTTCCTCTACGGTGTGACTTTCATCAATGTTAAACATACCTGCCTTTGTTCTTCTAAGGTCTCCCATACAGCCGCCGCAGCCTAATTTCTCTCCAATATCACTGCAAAGCGTTCTTATATACGTTCCCTTTGAGCAGTCAACATCAATAGTTACTGTATTTTTATCTATTTTAACAATCGTTATTTCGTTAACAGTAACACGTCTTGGTTTTCTCTCTACCTCAATGCCTTTTCTTGCAAGCTCATAAAGTTTTTTACCGTCTTGTTTTATTGCACTGTACATAGGCGGTATCTGCTCAATTTCACCGACAAAACTCTCTGCTGCCTTTACTATTTCTTCTTCGCTTAAATTAACTTCCTTTTCTTCAAGCACATTACCTGACAAATCCTGTGTATCTGTTGTTTTTCCCAGTATAAGTTCTGCCCTGTAACACTTATCAGACTCAAGGAGCATATCCGAAACCTTTGTCCCGTTTCCGATACACAAAGGCAGTACACCCGTTGCATCAGGGTCAAGTGTACCTGTATGTCCTACCTTCTTAATACCTGTCATTCGTCTGATAAAATAAACCATATCATGAGATGTTCGTCCCTTTGGCTTATCAATTACAATTATTCCGTTCATTTAATTTCCTCTAATGCTTTAATACATTCTTCTATAACTACTTTTTCCGCTTCATCTAATGTATCAACATGAAGTGTCGCACCTGCCGCCTTAACGTGACCGCCGCCGCCGAATTTCTGTGCAACCTTTGATACATCAGCTTCTCCGTTTGAGCGAAGATTAAGTCTTACTCCGTCGTCCATGCGTTTTATACACACCGCAATTTCAGTACCTGCTATTCGTCTTGGTATTTCAACAAGGTTAGGAATATCCTCCTTGCTCATACCGTATTTTTCGCCGATTTTTTCATCTGCCAAAACAAGCTTTATCCTGCCGCCTGCGTATTCACGAAGTCCCTCTGTTACCTCTGCCTTTAGCTTTACAGCATTTATTGACTCACTGTCAAACAACAGTCTTGCCACTTCGGCATGGTCAAAATCATATTCGAGAAGGTCCGCCGCAATACGCATTGTTTTAGGTGACACATTGCTGTACTTAAAACAGCCCGTATCTGAACATATCGCCGTATATAAATCCTTTGCTATATCACGGTCAATAGCCTCTCCCATTTTATCAAAAAGCTCCGAAAGTATCTGACCTGTCGCCGCCGCACTTCCGTCAACATAATTCGCATCGGCAAAATCAGTATTTGTCATATGATGGTCAATATTTACAGAGTTTTGTATTTGGTCAAACATTTTTTTTCTTTCGGACAATCGCTCAATATCACCGCAGTCAAGACAGACGCATAAATCGTGATTATGCTCTATACCGTCATGGTATATAACATAATCACTGCCGATAAAGGCAAGTCTTGATTCTATCTTACCGCTTACATACATTGTAGCTTCCTTGCCCATTTTACGCATCATTTTGCAAAAAGCAAAACATGAACCTAACGCATCGGGATCTTCATTTATATGAGGAAAAACAGCAGCTGATTTTGCAGCTTTTATTTTCTCAATAACTGCCTGCATTTCTTTTCCTCCCAATTACTTTTTATTTATATCGTTTAAAAGCTTTTCTATATTAGCACCATGCTCTATTGAATCATCAAGTTCAAATATAAATTCAGGTGTATATCTTAAATCAACACGTTTTCCCATTTCACGTCTGACAAAACCTGCCGCACTTCTAAGTCCCTGCATTGCTTTTTTCTTAGTTTCCTCATCACCCATAACAGATATATATGCCTTTGCATATCTTAAGTCATTGGTAACATTTACCGTTACAACGCTTGTCATCAAAGGTATGCGTGAATCTTTAAGTTCACGAATTACATTTGCAAGTTCACGCTTTACCTCTTCATTTATTTTGTCAATTCTTGCCATAATACGTTCCTTATCTCTCTATTTCTTCCATTACGAAACATTCGATTGTATCTCCTTCCTTGATGTCGTTGAAGTTTTCAACACCAAGACCGCATTCAAAGTTTTCGCTTACTTCCTTAGCGTCATCTTTGAATCTCTTAAGCGAATCAATCTTACCTTCATGAACTATAATACCGTTTCTTACGATACGGATTTCAGCATTTCTCTGAATCTTACCCTGAGTTACATAACAGCCCGCAATAGTACCTACATTTGAAACCTTAAATGTCTGACGTACTTCTGCATATCCAAGCACAACTTCCTTATATTCCGGGTCAAGCATACCCTTCATAGCGGCTTCGATTTCTTCGATAGCCTGGTAAATAACTCTGTAAAGTCTTATATCTACCTCCTGCTGTTCTGCCGCTGATACAGCACCAACGTCAGGACGAACATTGAAGCCTACGATTATAGCATTTGACGCATTTGCAAGCATTACGTCAGACTCATTAATTGCACCGACTCCGCCGTGGATAACCTTAACTCTTACCTCATTATTTGAAAGTTTTTCAAGTGACTGTTTTACAGCCTCAACACTTCCCTGTACGTCAGCCTTAACGATAACGTCAAGCTCTTTCATATTACCCTCGTCAATCTGACTGAACAAGTTATCAAGTGAAACCTTAACCACCTGGTTAAATTTATTTTCCTGCATTTCCTGCTTTCTCTGCTCTGCAACGTCACGGGCAAGTTTTTCATTTTCAACTACCATAAATGTATCGCCGCCTGACGGAGCTTCCGAAAGACCGAGTATTTCAACAGGTGTTGACGGAGGTGCAGTCTTTACACGTCTGCCCTTGTCGTTTACCATAGCACGTACACGACCTACCGCAGTACCTGCTATAACAAAGTCGCCTACCTTCAAAGTACCGTTTTGAACAAGCACTGTTGCAACAGGACCTCTGCCCTTATCAATCTGTGCTTCAATTACAGTACCCTGAGCCTCACGGTTAGGGTTAGCCTTAAGCTCCTGCATATCCGCAACAAGCAGTACCATTTCTAAAAGTCCGTCTATATTAATCTTTTTCTTTGCAGAAATTTCAACACATACAGTATCGCCGCCCCATTCTTCAGGTACAAGGTCATGCTCAACAAGCATTTGCTTAACTCTTTCAGGGTTTGCACCGTCCTTATCAATCTTGTTGATTGCAACGACTACTGTTACACCTGCCGCCTTTGCGTGGTTAATAGCCTCGATTGTCTGCGGCATAATACCGTCGTCTGCCGCAACTACAAGTATTGCAACGTCTGTAACCTGTGCACCTCTTGCACGCATTGTTGTAAACGCTTCATGACCCGGTGTATCAAGGAATGTAATAGGTCTGTCGTTTAGCATTACGCTGTATGCACCTATATGCTGTGTAATACCGCCTGCTTCTGTATCTGTTACGCTTGTGTGACGTATAGCGTCAAGAAGTGAAGTTTTACCATGGTCAACGTGACCCATAACAACTACAACCGGAGGACGAGGTACTAAATCTTCCGGCTTATCCTCATGCTCTGTTTCAAGCATAAGCTTATCTTCCTTTGTTAAAACTACTTCCTGCTTAACTTCAATACCGAAATCATCACCGATAAGCTGTGCTGTTTCAAAATCAATAGCCTGATTCTGTGTTGCCATAACGCCAAGCATCATAAGTTTCTTTACAACTTCAGCCGCAGTTTTGCCCATCTTTGACGCAAATTCACCGACTGTAATTGTTTCAGGAATCTCGATTTCCGTTACAACCTTTGCCTTTATTTCTTTCTTAGGCTTAACCTTTTCTCTTTCTTTTTCCTTTTCACGTCTTTGCTTCTTCTTATTCTTCTGCTTGTTTGACTGCTTGTCAAGTCTTATATTATCAGGAACCATATCTTCTATACGTTCTCTTGATTCTATTGTTTCAAGCTCAACCGTTGACTGACGTGTATCAACATAACGCTTTCTGTCCTCAGTCTTTACAATAAATTCCTCTTCCGTATTTGAATGGTCAACCTGACTTAGGTCTATCTTCTGACCTGACTGCTTTTTAGCAACCTTCTTATGTTTTTCATTTTTAGGTTTTTCCTGCTTATTATTTGTTTCCTGAGCTTTATTATCCTCTTTTTTGCTCTCTTCTTTTTCAGGTACGGATTTTTCTTCTTTAACTTCCGCCTTTTCTTCTGCCTTAGCTTCTGTTTTTTCTTCTTTTACAGCTGTTGCTTCTTTCTTTTCTTCAGTCTTTTCCTTCTTTTCTGCTGTCTTTTTCTGTGCTATCTTTTTCTCTGACTTTGCAGGTTTATTGATTATTTCGTCACGAATCTGTGAAAGTTCTTCCTCTGTCACTGTATTTGCCTGTGTATAAATGTCAAGAATAAGACTTGCAATTTCCTCGTTAATTACACTTGCCGCACTCTTTACCTCTACTCCGTACTCTGCAAGCTTTGCTATAATATCTTTGTTTGTTATCTTTAATTTTTTTGAAATTTCTCCAAGTTTTAATGTTTCTGCCATATTCGCATCACCCTTTCTCCGTGTCCCATCGGGATTAGTTTAATCTATCTAAAATTGCTTTCGCAAAATTGTCGTCATTTACCGAAATAACCGCTCTGCTGTCACTGCCTGTTGCACGCCCCAAAGATTCCTTATCTGATACCGTTACGTACTTTACTTTATAATAATTACATGAATTTATCATTGATTTTTTTGTATTATCAGATGCGTCGCAGGCTATAATAACAAGCTTTGATTTCCCGCTTTTAACAGCTTTTGAACTTAAATCTTCACCTGTAATAAGCTTTCCTGCCCTTTTACAAAGTCCTATCATTCCATGAAATTTATCGTTCAAACCAATTCCTCCGCCTGTCTGTATAATTCATTTGGGACAGCACACTTAAAATGACGCTCAATCCCTTTCTTTTTCTCCGCTTTTTTAACACAATCGGCATTTTTGCATATATAAGCACCTCTGCCGAAAAGTTTTTTACCTTCGTCGATTTTAACTTCTCCCGTTTCGTTATCACGAACAAATCTTATAAGTTCATTTTGCGGATACATTTTTCTGCATGCCACGCACATCCTCATGGGTATGTGATTCATTTTAACCCTCCGCACTTATGTCTATCTTCCAGCCTGTAAGTCTTGCTGCAAGACGTACATTTTGTCCGGACTTTCCTATTGCAAGTGAAAGCTGATATTCAGGCACTGTAACACTCGCACTCTTTTCTTCTTCATTTATTACCGTTGATGTAACCTTTGCCGGACTTAAACTTGCCGCAATAAACTCAGCCGGATCTTCGCTCCACTTTACAATATCAATTTTTTCGTTTCTAAGTTCGTCGCCGATATTTTGTACTCTTATGCCCTTTGGACCTATACATGCACCCTGTGCATCTACATTTTCGTCAGTTGAGTAAACGGCGATTTTAGTTCTTGAACCTGCCTCACGTGCAATATTTTTTATTTCAACAATGCCCTCTTTAATTTCAGGAACTTCAGCTTCAAACAATTTCTTAACTAATCCCGGATGTGTTCTTGAAACAATTATCTGTGTACCTCTCGTACCGCTTCTTACATCGCTTACATAGCACTTAATCATATCGCCCACTTCGTAAGTTTCACCTGCCGGCTGTTCCTTTTCCGGAAGCATCGCCTCTATTTTTCCGATGTCAATAAATACATTTCCTCTTTCTATTCTCTCGATTTTTCCTGAAACTATATCATTAGTTTTTTCTGTATATTCGCTGTAAATAATTCCTCTTTCAGCTTCTCTTATTCTCTGTGTAACAACCTGTTTTGCAGTCATAGCACTGATTCTGCCGAAATCCTTTGGTGTAACCTCTATATTTACAATGTCGCCTAATTGATAATTGGCATTTATAGCCTTAGCATCTTCTATATCAATTTCTTCAGCTTCTTCAAATACTAAATCTACAACTTTTTTCTTAGCGTATACTTTTACGACACCGCTCTCTCTGTCAAGTATAACCTCAACATTTTGAGCACTGTCAAAATTTTTCTTGTAAGCCGCCACAAGTGCCGCTTCAAGTGCATCTATCATTACATCTGTACTAATGCCTTTTTCTTCGCAAATTTCACTAAGAACACTAAATAATCCATTTTCCATTTTTTTAAATCTTCCTCTCTAAAACTTAAATGATAATCTTATATATACAGCCTGTTTTAAAGGTATTTCCATAATCTGTCCGTCTGATTCTATAAAAGCAGTCTTATCTTTATAATCCTTTAAAACGCCCGTAAATTCCTTTACGCCGTTTTCTGCCTTGTAAAGCTTTACGTCAACCTCTCTGCCGAGGTAATAGTTAAATTCACGGTCTTTTTTCAGTTTCCTGTCTACACCGGGTGATGAAACCTCAAGGGTGTAATTATTTTCGATAAAGTCCTCTTTATCTAAAAGTTCCTCCACAGCCTTTGAGAAATTCTCACATTCATCAATACCTACTCCGCCTGTTTTATCTATGAAATAACACAAAGAATAGGTATCATCGGTTTTTGTATATGATACGTCTACAACATATACACCTTGTTTTTCGGCAATCTGCTCTCCTATTTCAAGAGCTTTGTTTTCAATTTCTTTTGCCATTTTTACCTCCACAGTGAAAAAAATTATTCAAATAAACATGAAAGAGTGGGTAAACCCACTCTTTCCGAATATAGTATATTCCGCTTTAATAAATATTATATCATACAAACCCAGTAATTTCAAGACTTTTTTAATATTTATTACAAATTATTCCTCATCACTGCTTGAATAATCTTCGTCATCGCTATATCCGGAACTTTCATTGCTGCTTCCGCTTGATGATGTGCTGCTTTCATATTCTTCAGATTCTGAATAATCCGAAGAACTTCCCCCTGACGACTCACCTTTTGTCGAAGATGAACTACCTGACGATGAACCGCTTTGGGAAGATGAACCGCTTGACGTTCCCGAATATGAACTTGTTTCTTCTGATGATGAACTTGTACTTCTGCTTTGCGATGATGAACTTGAACTTTTACTGCTTGACGATGAACTCGACGAGCTTGTACTTTTACTGCTTGATGATGAACTTGATGAACTTGTATTTTTACTGCTTGATGAGCTTGATGACGATGAACTGCTGCCTTGTGAGCTTACCTCTTCCGGATTATCTATTGTTATATTATCAGCCGGATAACCAAATACTGTCTGAACAAGTTCCCTTGTAGCATCAAGGTCTACTTCCCATACATCTGCTTTATATCCATCCATCATAGCTGTGCTAAATTCTCCTGGCAATTCATAGTTGTGGATATTCTCACTGCTGAATCCTGATAGATATTTTGAATATTTTATTACATCACTAACAGTAAAATTAGTCTTAATTTCAGAACTTATTGTTTTAAATATTGATGGTATTTTAAGAATCAAACCTGCATTAAGCTTTTGGTCTATAACAGCCTTTATAAACTTTTGCTGCATTACCTGTCTGTCTGCATCACCGTTTGTATAGCCTTTAAATCCACCTATGTCAGGGTCATAATTTCCATGACGATAACGCATAAGCCATACTGCCTGCTGACCGTTAAGTCCCGGATAGTCACAGTCGCTTCCTTCACCGTATTTTCCAGGCGGAAGGTTTATATGAAGGCTCTGAACAGGGTCATCGTACACCATTCCCACACCGTCACCGTAAAGGTCGGGAATTTCAAATTCAATCGGACCAAGTTCGTTTATGACATGAGCCACTGCATCAAATGAAAAATCTACATAATAATTAATAGGAATACCTGTTATTCTTGTAACTACCTCACATGCAGCAGTAGGTCCGCCTATTTTTCCGTCCTTCATATAGGCATGTGCCGCATTAATTTTTTGATAACGGTTTCCTACATATACTCTTGTATCTCTTGGGATTGTAAGCATATTAAGCTGCTTTGTTTCTGTATCGAAACTTGCAAGCATCATAGCATCAGTACGCAAGCCGTCAATGTCAACAGCCATCAATAGTACATTTATTTTTCCGCCTGACGCTTCAACGGTCGAGGTGTTGTCAACAGTTTGCTCTCCTCCTGTAAAATCTATTCCCATACATACTGCTGCACACGCAATTACAACAGCCAAAGAAACACCTAATACTTGAAAATATCTTTTTACATTAAATTTTATCTTCACTGTTTACCTCCAAAAACCCCTATATCTAACCAAGTATAACACTGTTATTATAACATTGAAACAGTCTATCGTCAATATTAACTTAATAAATACCTGTAAACACTTTATGAATTTTTTATTACATCTACTGTATGGATTAATATTTTTATTTATATACATTAATAACCATAATTATAATTTTTATAACAAAGGCGGCACTTAAACCGTGCCGCCTTAAAGGTACAATTATTAAGTTTTTTAATTATTCAGCAATATATGGGATATTATTTTCTATCATGTACCTTTCAGTATACGAATCCTTTGTACATATTACAGTTACTTTATCACACTCTTCAAAAGCTCCGTCTGCTATATACTCCACACTGTCAGGTATATGTACATATGTAAGATTTTTGCAGTTTTCAAAAGCCTTAATATCTATTGCCTTAACATCGGCAGGAATTACGATTTCCCTTAAATCTGTGTTTGAAAACGCCTTAACCCCTATCACCTGTAAATTCTCAGGAAGATTAACTGCCTTTAGTGAAGTGCAGTTATAAAATGTCATATCTTCTATCATGGCTACTGTATCAGGTATCTCTATACCTTCAAGGTTTACACACCCTTCAAATGCTCCCCATTCGATAAATGATATTGTTTCAGGAAGTTTTATTTCTTTAAGGTCTTTATTATCCTTAAAAGCATCCGTCCCAATTCCCGAAATTTTAACTCCCTCAAATTCTTCAGGTATTTCCACATATTCACCCATATTGCCGGATTCTGTAAGAACAGCTTCTCCATCTCGAACAATGTATGTTGTATATGATGATGCGAATGCACAAATATTCGTTATTAAAATTACCAGCATAAGAGCTGTCGCTGACATTCTCTTCTTCGTCATATCCAACACATCCTTTCGTACTTACTGTTCTTTTTGTACTTATATTATACAATTTTTACAGTCACTTTACAACAACATCCCACTTACAAAATTATTTAAAGAATTTACGAAGTTGTTACAAATTGTTACGAAACGTTTTGTTTTTCTTTGACTCCCAAAACAACAAAAAAATATAAAACAAATACAATTTGTTTTTCGTTGTTTCAATAATTTCAGACAAAAAAATTGCAAAGCAATATACAATCACTCCGCAATTATAATTTTATTCAAAATATTTTCTGTCAAGACTTCTGTACTGAATTGCCTCTGCAATATGTTCAGTTTTAATCCTTTCAGACTGTTCAAGGTCCGCAATAGTCCTTGCTACCTTTAATATTCTGCTGTGTGCTCTTGCACTTAGTCCAAGACTATCAAATGCCGCTTTAAGCATATTGTTCTCATCTTCACCTAACGGGCAAAATTTTTGGAGCATTCCCGCATCAAGCTGTGAATTTGAATAAATATTAAGTCCCTTATAACGCTCTATTTGAATTTTACGAGTTCTGTTTACTCGTTCCTTTACATCACTGCTGCTTTCTCCCTTTGCAGTAGAACTTAAATCGTTGTAATCAACATTTGAAACCTCTACCTGAATATCTATTCTGTCAAGAAGAGGCCCTGAAATCTTGCTTCTGTACCTGTTTATTTGATTTGGCGTACAGGTACATTGACGCCTGCTGTCACCGAAATATCCGCATTTGCACGGATTCATACTTGCTATAAGCATAATATTACACGGATATGTAAGTGTTGCATTTACCCTTGAAATCGTGACCTGTCCGTCTTCTAAGGGCTGACGAAGTACCTCAAGAGAATCACGATGAAATTCAGGTAATTCGTCTAAGAAAAGTATGCCGTTATGTGATAAAGAAAGCTCTCCCGGTCTTGGTATTGCACCGCCTCCTGAAAGTCCCGCTGCCGAAATTGTGTGGTGAGGACTTCTAAAGGGTCTGTGTAAAATCAACGGTTCATTTTTCGGCAAAAGTCCGGCAATAGAATGTATCTTTGTAACCTCAAGTGCCTCGTCAAATGTTAAGTCAGGCAATATCCCCGGCATACGCTGTGCGAGCATTGTTTTTCCCGTACCCGGGCTTCCTATTAAAAGTATGTTGTGATTTCCTGCCGCTGCAATCTCAAGGGCACGCTTTACATTTTCCTGCCCCTTTACGTCTGCAAAATCAAGTGTATTTACTGCTTTTGCTGCAAAATAATTTGTCAAATCTACTTTGTGTACCTGAATTTTTTCAGTATCCGTAAAATGATTGCATAAAGCACCCAAAGACTTTACAGGATACACGTTTATCCCATCTATAACAGCAGCTTCATCTGCATTTTCCTCCGGTACATACATATCTGTATAACCCATTTTGTAAAGCGATATAACCATCGGCAATATTCCGTTCACACTCTGCACACTGCCGTCAAGTGATAATTCACCGAAAAATGCACATTTATCAAGGTCTGGAGCGGATATTTGTTCCGACGCCGTAAGAATTGACAGTGCCATAGGTAAGTCATACCCTGAACCTTCTTTTCTCTGTGAAGCCGGTGCAAGATTAATTATGATGTGCTTTGCAGGAAAAGTATATCCCGTATTTTTAATAGCACTTCGTACCCTTTCCTTTGCCTCCTTAACAGCTGCATCAGGAAGTCCGACAATATCAAACATCGGCATACCGTTTGATATATCCGTTTCTACACATACACAAAATCCGTCTATACCGCTGAGTCCGCATGAATTTATACGAGAAAGCATTATCTCACCTCTTTTTCTTATTTCTGAATATCATAAGTTTCATCGCCGCAAATGTAACGGGTGTACCGATAATTGCCGCTAATATATACGCAATCGTTGAATTTAAATCAAATGATGTAAATATAAACACTATAATGTATTGTATGACAAAATTAGGTATATAACTTATCGGAAACTTTATAAATCTTTTTAATGTAGGTTTTTGGTGAAACGTAAACTTTGAATTTAAGAAAAATGATGTTATAATACTTATACCGTAACCTACTATAAAATTTATTCGTGAATGCTCGGCAAACACACGTATTAAATTATCCTCTGATAATAAATAACAGTTTACTAAATCAAGTAATGTTGCCGTAATTACAGATACAGCTGTATTTATAATCCCCATAAGCATAAATACAAAAAACTGCACAGTAAGAAACGGCCTTACTGCAAGCATCACTTTTGAAGGAAGATAGTGCGATAAATTTATTCTAAGCTTTGCAAGAAAATAACTCATAATACCATCCTCCTTTGAATATAAATATATTATATAATAATTGTTACATAAAAACAATAGCAGTCATACATAAATATAGTTATTTTCACTTTTATTTATTTTTTTATAAAAAAGCATTGACAAAATAAATATATCGTGCTATACTATATTGGTACTTTGAATTAAGTATAAAATTATATATCGCGAGGTAGAGCAGTTGGTAGCTCGTCGGGCTCATAACCCGAAGGTCGTTGGTTCAAGTCCAGCCCTCGCAACCAGTTAAAAACCGCTTAAACACTATGTTTGAGCGGTTTTGTTATATTCTGCAATATGTTCTATTTTAGTGTTTTGGTGTTTATTTGGTGTTTATTGCATTAAAAAACGCTCTTGAATGTACATTTTTCAAAAGCGTTTTTTTATTTAAACTGTTTTATAATTACTTTGTTTGTTAAATATCTCTTGCAGAACATCAGCCGCCGCCTCATCTGCCGACTTAACTGCATGAGTATATATATTAAGTGTCGTTGTTCTGTCAGAGTGTCCGAGCCTCTTTGATACTGTCGCAATATCTACACCACTTGTTATAAGCAATGTTGCCGCTGTATGACGTAAGCTATGCAAATGCACATCGGGCAAATTATAACGCCTTACAAACTTTTTAAACCAAGTTGAAAGAGTATCGGGATTTATTACACCGCCGTTTTCTGATGCAAAGACCTTACCGCTGTTTTGCCATTGGTCGCCCATTAAAAGCCGCTGCTTATTTTGTTCTATTTTGTATTGCTTTAATATATTTATCATATCAGGCGGTATATTAATTGTCCTTACTGAACTTTGTGTTTTTGTCTTATCCTCGTATGTTCCACGTCCGGCATAATACAAGACAGCCTTATTGATTGATACGGTCCTGTTATCAAAGTCAATATCGCTCCACTCCAAGCCGCACAATTCCCCACGACGTAAACCGGTATATAGTAACAGCATAACAGCAGTACGGTATTTTATCGGCTCATTCTCTAAACATTGTATAAGCTCCGCCGCTTCTGCTGTATCAAGCACAACTGCCTCTTTACGTTCCACTTTTGGAGGCTTGACACGTCCGCAAGGATTCGAAGGTATTACCTGCCACTGCACCGCCGCTGTAAGCATTGACGATAAAAGCCTATGATATTCAGCTATTGTTTTATCAGATAACTTTGATTTACCTTTAGCAGGTGTAAATATATTATCTTTGTTAAGAGCGGCGGAAAGGTTTTCGGCGGTGTTCTTTGATACGTTTTGACAATTTATACACGCCCTTATTGACGTTAAAGAAATACCGGACTTTTCAGATAATTCCTTTTGTGTAACTCCTGCGGCGGTTATTATATCTTTAAAATTATTACAGGGTTTATACTTAGTATCAAGTCTTATTCCGTCCTCACCGAGATTATTATAAAACTCCATTAAGTGGTGCGGCTGAAGCTTAGATAATTTTATATGTCCAAGTGCAGGTGTGATCCGCTGCATTAGTTCCCTGTATCGTGTAACTGTACGATTTCTTAACTGCTTTTCAGCATATTCCTTAAACCAACGCTCCGAAAAATCCACAAGCGTAATATTTCCATCAAGGAATTGACCTGTACGACACTTTTCCTCAAACAATACCGCCTGCCGCTTGGCTTCCTTTTCAATCTGCCTTTTTGTCATATTCGGTTTTGGTTTCCATGTAAATGACTTTCGTATCTGCTTGCCGCCGCTGTCATATCCACATGATACAGTTATTCGGTAACTGCCTCCCCGTTCTTTAATCGTTGCCATGTGTTACACCTTCTTCATTCTTGTTTCTATTAGATAAAACACCAATAAAACTACCAAAATCACATTCTCCGTTTTCGTTATAATGAAAAACAAACATATTACGGGCATATTTCTTTAATTCAGATTTAAAAGTTTCTTTTTCATCATTTGTATTAAATGCATTTATTCGTTCTGTTACGGTATTTTTATATTGCCTTTGCATACCGAGCATTATATCTCTAAATGTATTTAACGCTTCGTATTCACAAATTTTCCATTCCATTGTAGTTGGTGTGATACTATATGTTGAACACATTGTGCTTAACCAATCTAAAAGAGATTTGAACTTCTCATTGCATATTAACACATTTAATATTTCTGAGGGAGTAAATGCACATAGCTCCGGCAAGGCTTGCAAAACCTCAATACTTTTATCGTTCAATTTGATTTTTTCTCTGATATTAGTTGACTCATGTGTTTTGCCGCTTTCTATGCCTATAAGATAATCGGCAGAAACATTAAAATATTCCGCTATGGTTTTCAGCATTATAATGTTGGGTACAGTATCTCCGTTCTTCCATTGCCCTATAGATTGACGAGTTGTATTTAGATGTTCTGCAAGCTCCGGCAATGTCAAATTATTGTCCTTGATTAAATCTCTAAATCGCTGTGCAAAAACAGAATTGTAATCGGTATTTTTTGGTTTGCGTCCTCTGTTAGTTTTTATTTCCTTAGACATATAAAATCGCTCCCTTAGGTAAAAATAAATTTCTTTTAATTAATATTTGAAATTTATCTTTACTTTTTGTTTTCTTTATGCTATAATCCAATTATAGACAAAAATAATTTACTTGTCAAGCAAAAGAGAAGAATAAATTTACAAAAAGGAGCGTGCAACAAATGAGTAAACCAAAAACTATTGACGCGGCAACAGAAGCAAGACGTGAATATTTCAGACAGTGGAGAGCAAAGAACAAAGACAAAGTAAAGGAATATAACCGTAAATATTGGGAAAAGAGAGCAAGTGAAAAGCTCCAGACAAGGGAGGCGACGGTAAATGATTGATACAACACACAAACCACGCATGAGAGGCATTAAACAAGCTATTGAGGAAATGAAAGCAAATGACCCATATACTGCCCTTACAGAACGTGCATTGAGGCGGCTTGTGCTGACCGGTGAAGTACCGTCTGTCAGAATAGGTGCAAAATACCTTATAAACATGGATATACTCGAAAATTATCTTTTCAGTGGCACAGTCAAGGATAATATCGAACATACCGCCGCCGGCATTCGTAAAATTGCCGAGTAAGGCGGTGGTAGCGTATGCAAAACGGCTTTGTAAAAATACATAGAAAAATACTTGATAACCCTGTTGTATGTAAAGACAGTGATTATTTTGCCGTATGGTGCTATTTGCTTTTAAACGCCACCCACAAAGAAATCAATGTTGATAATTGCGGCGAAACAAAAACACTTCAAGCAGGGCAATTTATAACAGGTTGTCAGGCGATTTCAAAAAAATTAAATGTTAGTGAAAGTAAAGTAAAAAGAATTTTAGAACGCTTCAAAATCGAACGAATGATTGAACAAATAACATACCCCCGAAAAGGTCGCATTATTACTATATTGAATTGGTCTGAATATCAAGACAATGACCGAATAAATGAACGATTAGTGGACGAATGTTGGACGAATAGTGAACGATTAGTGGACGGTAACAAGAATGTAAAGAATGATAAGAATGTAAAGAATATAAAAGAAAATATAAAAAGAAAAGTCGGCAGTTGTGAAGATTTGATTTATGGCTACACCGATAACGCAGATTTGATAAATGCCATATACGGATTTATTGAAATGCGAAAAGCTATAAAAAAACCTTTAACAGATAACGCATTGAAACTTATTTTCGGTAAACTGAATAAACTTGCAGATAATGACGAAACAAAAACAGAAATACTCAATCAAAGCATAATGAACAGTTGGCAAGGTGTATTTGAGCTTAAAAATAACACAGGAGGTAAAGAAAATGGAGTCGATAAAAAATATAATGGGGATGACTACTCAGACATTGGGTGGGGATGAAAAACCAAAATTTACAGTATTGGAGTGTTGCGAGATTTGCGGTGAACCCACAAAAATGCAAGAACCTTTTCTTGGCAAAGAAGTAGGTGTAAAGTGCAGATGTTTCAGAGAGCAGCAGGAAAAAGAAGAAAAAGCACGACTAATTGCAGAAGCAGAATATGAACGCAGGAAAGCAAAAACTAACAGTCTGATGGACGAAAAAGCTCAATCCGCAGTTTTTGAAAATCTGACAATAGACGATGACAACAAGAAGTACATACAAGCGGCGGAAAATTATTGTGTACATTGGGCTGAAAACTACAAGGCAAACAGAGGATTATTATTTTACGGTGGCACTGGTAGAGGCAAGACAACAATAGCGTTTTGCATTGCCAACAGGCTAATCAATAATGGTATAGGCGTAAAAGCAATTACCGTAAATGCAATGATTCAAAGAGTAAAGGACAGTTTCAGAAACAACGGAGAAAACGGAGAAACAGCCTTAAAAGCAGAAATCAAAGAGGCGGCGTTATTGATACTTGATGATTTAGGTGCAGAACTCAAAACAGAATGGTCTACCTGCTTTCTGTATGAAATCATTGACGAACGATATAGGAGCGGTAAGCCGACTATCGTAACAACAAATTTGACATTGAAACAGCTTAGAGAACATCTCACAGACAAGAATGGAATACCCAGAGCATTTGACAGATTGGTTGAGGGTCTTACCCCCGTAGAGTTCCAGTGCCGCAATTACAGGAAAGAGCAGGCGAAAGCCAATAAAAGCGATTATGACTTTTTTACTGTTTATTGATTATACAGTGTCGCTGTAAGTATAGTGACATTTCTCACACCTAAAAAAAACAGTTTTTTCCCACAAAAAAAGTTGCGATTTATTGCAACTAAAAAGCATTATCGCAACCTTTCTGCAAGACTTACCGCCGCCTTTATTCACCTGTATATATTTTATCATGCAGGAGGTTTAAAAGCAATGACAAACGAAGAAATTGTAAAAGCCATACGAGGCGGTAAGCGTGAACTGATGGGCGATTTATATTTACAAAACAGACGGTTTATATTTGCACTTGTTAAGCACGTAGGAATAAAGCCCGAATTTTACGAGGACGCAATGCAAAACGCATATATAGGACTTCACAAAGCTGTCAATGGATACGACGAAAATGCGGGCTTTAAATTTCTAACCTATGCGAAATATCACATACAACAAGCAATACAACGAGGTCAAACCAACGACATACACATACCGGAGTATATATTAAACTATGCGAAAAAAATTGAACACATACAGTCAGAGCTTACCGCCTCACTTGGAAGGCTTCCCACACAGGCAGAATTGAGCCACAAAACAAAATTTGACACAAAGACGATAAAATTACATCATGAGCATAACAAAGCCCGTAAAATCCATTTACGAGCCTTTGGGAGATAGCGAGGAAAATTTAACCATAGCAGACTGCATTGAAGATAAATCAATCACTTTTGAGGACGATATAGCCTCCGCTGATGAACGGCGTACAGTCATCAAAGTGTTAGAGGCATTACCAGAGGCGGAAAGAAAAGCGATATGGCTATATTACTTCAACAAATTGAGCTGTAAACAAATCGCACAAATCATGAAAATAACAGCAATGAACGTACGCTGTCTGATTGCTAAAGGATTACGGCTATTGAGAAAACCTGAATTATCACATCAGCTAATAGATAGCGTGAATGTCTATCAAACAGATTTTTATACCCACAAAACCCTTACAAACTTTAAACGCACATGGACAAGTATATCCGAACAGATTGTACTTCAAAATGAATTTCTTGAAAATAAAATAAAAGCGGCGGGAAACAAAGACTGATAACCGCCGCATGATGTATTTATGCTGTTTTTACCGCCGCACTTAAGCCTTGCAGCCTGCCTACAATATAGCCTATTGCAGCGGCTTGTGAATCATCAACAGCCAAGTCGAGTTCTTTTTCAAATAGTTCTGAAAATAACAATGAAATGTTATCAAGTTCTTTTTCGGCAACAATATCAAACAAAGGTACGTTATACAATTCAAACACTTTAGAATATTCGCCGGAGCGATACATCTTGCAGATTAAGCGACGTATATTTTTACGGTATTTGACATCTTCTTTGTCGCCTGCTTTCACCAAACGGTAATATTTTATATATTTACACTGCAGAATACTGTACACATCATAGTGACGCTCTGTATATTTCGCCGGTGAACCAAACAAGTTACCGTACACATAATACAGCCAAAAAACAATATATACGGGTATCTCATTGTGTTGATTAAAACAATATTTAAGCAAACTGTCATTGTGCGTAACCGCTTTAACACCGATATTATGTGTATTTTGAGCGGAAAACTGAATCAGTTGCGAATATACCCTGTCCAAACCTGCTATAACATTTTCCGGTTGTCCGCTTAATTCCGCCTCATATATGGCCGCACGACAAACATAGTGTATTACATTTTTTACACGTTCCCTTTTAATGATACCTTGATTACACAACTCAATAACTTCCCAATTTTCCATTATAAAAATTCCTCCTAAAATCTTATTTGACAGGAGGCTCTTCTGTATGATATAATATTTACAGATAGAGCAATCTGTCGGTTTTTTGAGAGTATTTCAGTCTTTGGTTGGAGTGAATACTCTCATTTTTTTATTTGACTAAACTTATCCTCTATCCCCTGCCTTACCGCCTCTGAACGTGTAATGTTTTCATATTCGCATATTGTATCTAACTTTTTTACAGTTTCTTTATCCATTCTTACACGAAGCATATAGTCTTTAGGTTTATCTGTAAGCTTAGTTCCTTTTTTCATAGCAGCCATTTCTTCCACCTCTCTTTGTTGCTACAAACATATTATACTATGTAGCAACAATCTTGTCAAGAGTTTTTTGATAGTTTTTTACCCATACTCTGAATTCTTTGGCTTTCTCTGTTTTGGCAAGCATTGTAACTTCATATATTCCGTCCTCAGTAAATATACGAGTTTCTCTCAGGGCTGCAGTGTTCTATTTTTTTAATTTATTGTAGACCTCTTGTATTCCCATTCGTATTATTTCAGACTTTGTAAAACCTGTTTTTTGATGACAATACTCTAATCGTTTAACATCATCTTCTGATAATCTAATTCGAGTATTTAATACTTTAGGGTCATTCGTAGGTCGTCCTTTTGGAGACATATTTTCACCTCTTTTCTGTATCCACATATATAATAACATACGTGGATACAAATGTCAACAGATTTTTTAACATTCTCTCCTGAATCATTGACTTATCAGAGGCGGTATGTTACAATAGCAATACATTATACACTTTTAAACACCGCTCCGGAGGTGTACCGCCTTGTATAAGTTTGCGGCTTATACAAGGCTTTTTCCTTACGCTAATTGTAAGTTAATTACCGCCCCGTAATTCATATAATCGGTGTAATGTCCTCTAACGCCCATAAATGCCGTTTTAAGCTCAATTCCTTTGTCGATTAGTGTTGATATTACATAGGCGAGATTTTTCGGAATATAGCCAATTATGTAATCGAGAGAGCTATTTACATTTATAATAACCTTTACAGCGTTATTGTCGTGTAAATTTGCCCTGTCACGTTCCAGCCGTACCTGTACCTGTTCGAGGCTGTAAACTTCCGCAATTCTTTTAAGTGCTTTCTGTCTGTTCCCTTTTGTAACTCCAGCTATTTTTGTTCTTATGGTCTTACACTTTATTAATGCCCACGCTCTTTTAAATGCGGCGGATAAAGTCAAGCCCATTTTCTTTAGCCTGTTCGCCATAATCGCAACTTTTGAACGAATAATACTAATGTCTTTCATGTTCTTTCAACTCCTTTCCCTTACCTCTTGACATTATTATACTACTTGTACAACTATAATTCAATATGCAAAATAAATAAACTTGTACAAGTATATTTGTGCAATGTTTATACTTGTACAATGATATGTTATATGTTATAATACTATTAGATTTAAGATATATTCTTTAATCTCTTGTAGTGTCGGGAGTGACTGGGCGGTTGTTCTGACTTACGGGGAAAGGAACTAAAATATTATGAGTGAATTTACATTTGCATTAGTAATTGTATTTTTGCTTATGTATATGATAAAAAAATAAAGCCGCCCATTCTTGCACAATGGACAGCTTTTGGGTAGAATTTCTATTCTACACTAAAATATTATTCATGGCAGAATGACCGTTAAGTCACTCCTTTATCTACTTGTATTTTAACATATAACAACAACAAAGTCAAGGGGTGATGTTATGGCGGAGAACAAGGGAAATTCACAAACGAGAGCAAAGAATAAATACAACGCAAAGAATTATGATAGCTTAAGGATAGTTGTTGTAAAAGGCGGAAAGGCTATTATAAAACAATATACAGATAAAGAGGGTAAGTCTATTAACGGACTTGTAAATGAGCTTTTAGAAGCGGAAATACCCGAATTAAAGTCGTTAAAGGATAATAACAAGTAAACAAGAGGTGTATGTTATGAATTATCCAAAAGTTATTGAAGTAAAACCAATAGAAAATTACAGGCTCATAATAACCTTTGAAACAAACGAAACAAAAATTTTTGATGTATCTCCATACATTAAAGGTAACTGGTTTGGCGAACTGAAAAACTTAAACATCTTCAATACAGTCCGCCCTTGCGGTAATACAATAGAATGGCAGAATGGGCAGGATATAGCTCCTCATGAACTATATGAATTATCCGTTCCTATAAAGGCGGTGATATAATGGCAATTTCTAAAGCACAACAAGCGGCAACTGCCAAATATGTAAAAAATAATTATGACACTACTTTAATACGTTTCAAAAAAGGTTCTAAACAGCTTATAGAAGCCGCCGCACAAGCAAGTAATGAAAGTACCAACGGATATATAAAAAAGGCTGTCAAAGCTCAATATGAGGCTGATACAGGCAAAGAAATAGATTTGTAAAGGCACATTGCATATTATATAATATCTTGTACTTATTTATCATGATTTTTCATCAATTCATTGACAAAATTCATAAATAGTAGTATAATATAAATGAAAAAAGATAAACTTGTTATATAAGCTTTACGGAGCTTATGAGATATGCTCATAGAACGTGAGCGGTAAATAAAAAAAGTTCACTGAGAAGATTTTGTCGTAGAGCACGACAAAGAAAAAATAAAGAAAGCTCACTGAGAAGAGCCCCTGAAAAGGGGCTTATTTCATTTAAGGATGTAAGAAATGAAGTATATATTTTTAACAAAAAAATTTTATGATGATTACAAAGATTGCTCGGAGATTGAGAAAAAGCCGGACAGACCTTATATGCAGGCGTGTATAGAAATTGACAATAAAATCTATGCCGTTCCTTTGCGTTCGCATATAACACACGAACATGTATTATGGAGTGACAAAGAAAATAATTGTGGTTTGGATTTTTCAAAAGCCGTACTATTGTTGAAACCTGATGAGTACATAGACAAGATACGTGTTCCTCATATACGCCCAAACGAGTTTAAAAATTTAAAAGGCAAAGAGTATGAGGCAACTGTAAAACTTAAAAGATATATCAATAAATACAAAAAAGCAAAATCAAAACTACAATTTAGAGAAAATCAAATACTATGCCAATACTCAACACTTCAGTATTTTGAAGAATATTTGTAAATGAATTTTCGGAGGCGGTTTTCCGCCTCTTGTTTTTTTGCCGCCAAACAGTTATTTTTTATGGTGTTTGTTTGGTGTTTATTTGGTGTTTATTTTGATGACAAACACCAAAAACATACGAAAAGATATGACAAGCACATCATCAACAAACGGCTTAAATATGCGATTTATTACAGTTTACGAAAAGATATAAAAAATAAAATAACCTTCTCATAA
>CALXQE010000077.1 GCA_944390495.1 uncultured Clostridia bacterium | reverse complement strand
GAAATATCATTCATATTGTCGCCAACCACAACAACTTTTTTTGTTTCTATTCCTAAATTTTCCATGAGCGTCTGAACGCCCTTACCCTTGGAAACACCGTTGGCTACAACATCTAAATATCTGTCACCGCTCCTGACAGCATAGCCGCTGTCATAATTTTTTCTGTATATAGGTTCATACTTATCAAGAAGTTCCTTTTCACCTATAAGCAGTACCTTTATCCACGGCTCATTCCACACATTTTCCGGAAGTTCATATACAACCTCATAATTTCTTGTCAGAAAACGTTTTGTTTCTTCGCACTTTCTATATACATAAACAATTTCGTTACTGTATACCTCAAGCCCCACCTCCGGAAAATCATCATGGACACGTCTTATTGCATTCTTTCTATCCTCCTCTATGAATTTTTCAAAAATAACAGTATCATTTTTAAAATCATAGAGCTTAGCACCATTATGGAGTACAGCCGGTGCATTAATGTGTAGATTCGGCATATATGACTTTACAGCATCCACCATTCTGCCGGTTGCAACTGTGAAAAGCCCGCCGTTATCAGTAAAATATTTAATTGCATTCCTGTTTTTTTCAGATATGCTGTGGTCACTTGAAAGAAGCGTTGCATCCATATCCGAAACAAGTAAATATCCTGAAAATTTATTTTTCATTTCTTTTCCGCCTTATAAACTTTTATCCACAATCTTGGCATATTAACAAAATGAATGCTGTCTGCTGACTCTAACTCTTCATTTTCTCCGCCTATTACGCAGCTTAACGTTTTCATACCAAACCGTGCAATATCAACTCTGATATTTTCTTCTGTTGTACCCATATTTACTACTACAAGATATTGTTCTCCGTAGTAACGACGTACAAAACCATATACATGACCTATCTTATACACACACTGGAAATCACCGATAGAAAATGCCTTTGAACTGTTTCTTAGTGCAATCATCTTTTTATATCGGCTTCTCACTGTTCCGTCCGGATCAATCTCATCAACATGTTCCCACGGAAAAGTGCATCGGCAAAACGGATCTCCGTACCCTTGCATACCGATTTCATCACCGTAAAAAATACAAGGTACACCCGGCAATGTCATTTGAAGTCCTAATACAAGAGTTGCTCTTTCCTTTGCAAGCTCAAGTGCATATCCGTCAAGTTTAAACTGTGCCTGATAATCCTTAGATACATCATGACGTGACGGTGCATCACCCATACGTGTCATAATTCTTTCCACGTCGTGGCTTGTTACCATATTCAAAAGTGAATAATAAGCAGGTGCAGGATAATTTTCCTTTATACTCATCAATCTGTCGTTAAATTCCTTAGCATCAATCTTTCCGCTTACTCCATCTATAAGAGCACGACGCATAGGATAATTCATAACAGAATCAAGTTCATTTCCAAGGAAGTACTCACGTCTTTCTCCATAAGCAGTTTTATTTGACGCATCTTCCCAGACTTCTCCGATTATAACTGCATCTTCATCTGCCTTTTTAACATTTTCTCGAAGTTCCTTTACAAAAAAGCCCGGAAGTTCGTCCACAACGTCCAATCTCCATCCTGAAGCACCATTTTTAATCCATTTTTTTACTATTGCATTTTCTCCTGACAGAAGATATTTTCTGCAATCCTCACTACGTTCTTCAATCTGTGGTAACGTTGTCATACCCCACCAGGATTCATAAATCTCCGGCCAATCCATAAATCTAAACCAGCTGTAATATGGTGATTCTTTCGACTGATATGCACCTATACTGTCATATTCACCATTTTTATTGAAATATTTACTATTGCTTCCTGTGTGATTAAAAACACCGTCCAAAATAATGCGTATTCCCATTTCCTTTGCTTTTTTGCAAAGTTCCTTAAAAGTTTCCTCGTCTCCGAACATCGGGTCTATTTCTTCGTAATCACCCGTATCATATTTATGGTTTGTATATGCCTTAAATATAGGATTTAGATAGATTACAGAAATACCAAGTTCCTTTAGATAAGGCAGTTTCTTTATAACACCCTTTAAATTACCGCCGAAAAAGTCGTTTGCTTTATACTCACCGCCAAACTGCTCCGCTTTATAAAAAGGCTGTTCGTCCCAGTTACGCTTTATTATATCCTGTCTGTCACCTAAAAATGAGCCGTCATCATTTCCGTTACAAAATCTATCAACAAATATCTGATATGCTACGCTCGTTTTAAACCAATCAGGAGTCTTATAATCCTTATTGTATACCGTTATTTGATAAGAATTACTCGGCGGTTCAAAGCTTAGCTCACCTATTCCGCCAAGATTATTCGAGTTATTTCCATAATAAACTTTACCTCGTTCAGTTTCAAGCTCAAAATAATACCATATAAGACCTGCCTTTTCAGGCATTTTTATATAAACAGAATATATACAATTACTGCCTATATGAAATAAATAGGACATGTCCTTTCTTTTTTCGGCTTTACCGTCCTCCATATACACAACTCTGACCGCACGTGGTATGCCAGCACCGGAAACTGCTATTCTAAGTCTTATTTCAGTCCCGCAGGTCACTGCACCAAAGGGACGTCTGTAAAATTTTTCTCTGGAATTATGCTCTATATCCATAAATACCCCCATACATATAAGAATACAAAACCCCCATAATATAGGGGGCTTTGCTCTATGATATTAAGATTATTTAATCGGTGTTAAATGCCAAATGTTCTTGTTGTAATCGTCGATTGTTCTGTCACTTGAGAAGAATCCTGCACTTGCAGTATTAAGTATTGCTTTTTCAATCCACTTATCTCTGTCTTGATAATCAATCGACATCTGTTCCTGAGTCTTCATATATTCTTCAAAATCTCTGATTACCATGTAAGTATCAGGGAAACCGTAATCACCAAATAGAAGTGTCTGATACAAATCTCTAAATAGTTGATTGCTGCCCGGAACAATTGTACCGTCAATAAGTTCTTCAAGAGCACGTCTTAATACAGCATTTGAAGAATATATATTTTTAACTTCGTCAGTTCCTACATATCTTACTCTTGCAGCAACCTCATCTGCTTTAAGACCAAAGATATAGATATTATCCTCGCCCACCTGTTCAAGCATTTCGACGTTAGCACCGTCAAGTGTACCTATTGTAACAGCACCGTTAAGCATAAACTTCATGTTACCTGTACCTGAAGCTTCCTTACCTGCTGTTGAAATCTGTTCTGAAATATCAGCTGCAATTATTAGCTTTTCAGCAATAGATACGCTGTAATTTTCAAGAAATACGACTTTCATCTTATCCTTTACTCTCGGGTCGTTATTAATCATATCACCTATTGAATTGATAAGCTTAATTATAAGCTTTGCTCTTGTATAACCAGGAGCTGCCTTTGCACCGAATATATATGTCTTTGGATAATAGTTATATGAAGGGTCATCAATAATTCTATTATATTCTGCAAGAATATGAAGTATGTTAAGCATCTGACGCTTATACTCATGAAGTCTCTTACACTGTACATCAAATATTGAATCAGGATTAACATCGATACCGTTATGCTCCTTGATATACTTAGCCAAGTTGACTTTATTCTGATGCTTAATCTGTGCAAATTGCTTTTTGAATGCAGCATCCTTAGCATACGGCTTTAACTTTTCAAGCTGTGATGCGTCTTTAATCCATTCCTTACCTATCTTTGAAGAAATAAGGTCTGTAAGTGCAGGGTTACAGTTTGCAATCCATCTTCTAAAAGTAATACCGTTTGTGATTGCATAGAAACGGCTCTTATCCATATTGTAGTAATCTTTAAATATATCTGTTTTAAGAATATCTGTATGAAGTTTTGATACACCGTTTACTGCAAAACAGCTTGCAAGACACATATTAGCCATAAATATCTGATTGTCTGAAATAATTGCCATATACTTATGCTTACCAGGGTCGTTTGGATAAACTTCGTTAAGTTTTATCATAAGACGTCTGTTCATTTCTTCCACAATCATATACACACGAGGAAGAATCTTCTTGAACATATCAAGAGGCCATTTTTCAAGAGCTTCACTCATTACAGTATGGTTTGTATAAGCAAATACATGAGTAACAATCTCCCATGCTTCATCCCAGCCAAGTCCCTTATCGTCCATTAGAAGACGCATCATTTCAGGAATTGCCATAGTCGGGTGAGTATCATTAATATGAATAACAACTTTATCAGGTAGTTTTGACCAATCCTGTCCGTTTCTATCCTCGAACTCTTTTAAAATCCACTGAAGTGTTGCAGATACAAGGAAATATTGCTGCTTAAGTCTTAGCTCCTTACCCTCTGTATGGTTATCCTCTGGATACAATACCTTTGAAATAACCTCTGCAAGTTCTTTTTCCTCAACGGCACGCACATAATTACCGCTGTTAAACTCCTTCATATTCATGTGGTCAGGTGACTTTGAACTCCAAAGTCTTAATTTATTTACTATCTTTGAATTGTAACCACAAAGGGGTACATCATAAGGCATAGCCAAAATAGTATGTGAATTATTATAGCTGCAAGTAAACTTTCCGTTCACCCAATCAGTATAAACTTCACCGCCGAATTTAACCTCAACAGTTTCCTCAGGTCTTGCAACTTCCCAAGCATTACCTTTATCAAGCCATGAATCAGGAAGTTCTGTCTGATAACCGTCAACAATCTTCTGTCTGAACAATCCGTATTCATATCTGATTGTACAGCCGTATGCAGGCAAATCCATTGTTGTAAGTGAATCAATAAAGCAAGCCGCCAAACGTCCCAAACCACCGTTACCAAGACCTGCATCATTTTCAAGTTCTGCAATCTCATTTAATGAATAACCAAGTGACTCAAGAACATGCTGATACTCATCTGTCTGCATTAAGTTCAAGATATTTGTACAAAGAAGTCTGCCCATCAAAAATTCAAATGACAGATAATATAGTTTCTTTGAACCCATTTCTTTTACTGTCTTATGCGACTTTGCCCATCTTTCCATAATCTGGTCACGAACAGTTAATGCACATGCAGTATAAACCATGTGCGGAGTTGCATCTTCCATGACTTTACCGAAATGTCTGTTGACCTTACCGATTATCTCCTTTCTCAAAGCTTCCTCTGCTGCTGTCAATTTTACTGTTTTAGCTTGTGCCATAATTATTTACATCCCCTTTATTTATTAATTTGCGAAAACGTATTTATTCTTTTGTTTCTTTCTTTGCTGCTGTCGACTTCGCTTTATTATCAGTTGTTTTTGCTGCTTTTGACTGTTTTGTTGTTTTTGCCGCTGTTGACTTTGTCGTTTTAGATGCTGTTTTTTTAGCAGCCGTTGTTTTCTTTGCTGTTGTTGATTTAGCCGAAGAAGTCTTACTTGTTTTTCTCGTTGATGTTTTACGTGTAGTTGTCTTTTTCTCTTCTTCTCCAAACGGATTTTCAACAGCTACTATTTCCGGCTCTTTTGCACCTTCCACAGCCGCATTTGCTGACGCCTCTGCATCAGCCTTTAATTTATCTGAAAAACTTTCTTTTTTTTCTGTATTTTCTATAACTTCAGTTTTTTTTTCAGGTAAATCGTATATACCTGTTAAATCCTGATACATATGAATATATTTATCAGCAGATACATTCCATGAATAATCCATAGCCATACCATTGTCTATGATATTTCTCCATTCATCTTTTCTGTCATAATAAACATTCATTGCGTACCAGATTATATTCATCATTTCATCTGCATTGTAGTTTGCAAATGAGAATCCTGTACCCTCACCTGTATATTCATTATACGGCCATACAGTATCTTTTAGTCCGCCCGTTTCTCTTACAATAGGAACAGTACCATATCTAAGACTTATAAGCTGTGACAAACCGCACGGCTCAAATCTTGAAGGCATTAAAAATGCGTCACATGCTGCATAAATCTTATGTGACATATCGTTTGAGAAATAAATCTGTGCCGAGAAACGGTCAGGATATTTCCAAGCATAGTGTCTAAACAGATTTTCATACTTTTCATCACCTGTACCAAGCACTACAACCTGCAAACCGCCTGCACACAATTCCTCCATCTTATATGCAACAAGATCAAAACCTTTTTGGTCTGTAAGTCTTGAAACAACACCTATCATCATCTTGTTAGGATCAACCGGCAGACCTAAATCCTGCTGTAATCTTGTTTTATTTTCAACTTTATTATTGTGCACTGTTTTAGCAGTATATTTTTTATAAATAGTTCCGTCTGTCTGCGGATTCCACTCATCATAAGATATACCGTTTACTATACCAACAACATCATTTGACCTTGCACGAAGGAGATTATGAAGTCCCTCTCCATACTCTTCTGACATAATTTCACCTGCATACGTTGAGCTTACGGTAGAAATCTTATTTGCATAAACCATACCGCCCTTTAAAAGGTTAGCATCACGGTAAAATTCAAGCTTATCAGGTGTAAAGTAGTAATCATTTATACCCATAGCATCTTTGATTTTCTTGAAATCCCATCTTCCCTGGAATTTTAGGTTATGTATTGTCATAACCGTTTTAATTCCGCGGTAAAACGGATTATCAAGAAATGTATCAAGAAATACAGGTATCGGACCTGTCTGCCAATCGTTACAATTAATAACATCAGGTCTGAAATCTATTGTAGGAAGAATTGACAGTGCTGCCTTTGAGAAAAATATAAATTTTTCACAGTCAAGGTGTATGTAATCATAAGGCTTATCGCCGTTAAAATAATACTTATTATCAATGAAGTAATACTTACAGCCATCATGTTCAAGCTCAAATACACCGGCATACTGTTTTCTCCATGCCATATCAATATAAATATGGTTTATATATCTCATTCTATCCTTATATTCCTGAGGTATACATTTATATAACGGAAGAATTACTCTCGCATCAACACCCTTTTGACAAAGAGTCTTAGGCAGAGAACCTGCAACGTCACCAAGTCCTCCTGTCTTAACAAAAGGAGCTGCTTCCGAAGTAGCAAATAGAACCTTCATTATTTTGTCCCCTTTCTTTCTCCTATATTATTATACCAAAAATGGTCGTTTTGTCAACATTTCAGCGTGTCACAGATGTCAAATTTATGTAAAATGAACAGGGGCTGCCGATACACGACAGTCCCCTATTAAAATGCGTCAAATCTTTTTGCCCTTTGAAATGGCAAGCGGATAACTATCCTGACCTATAAGCTTTCTGCCCTTTGTGATATGAACTTCCTTATCAAATACAACATGACTAAGCTCAACATCTTCTTCAATGACAGAATCCTGCATGATTATTGAATTTTCAATGACAGCACCCTTTGCTACCTTAACACCACGTGATAGAATACAGTTTATAACAGTACCTTCTATCGTACAACCGTCTGAAACAAAACTGTTTTTAACAACTGCACTATCGCCGTATTTTGTAGGTGACTGATCTTTTGTCTTTGTATAAATCTGGCATTTTCTTGTAAACAAATCTTCTCTTATTTCCTTATTAAGGAAATTCATATTATTTCTGTAATATGATGCAAGAGTATCTATTTTATCAGTATATCCTGTGTACTCGTAACCATATATCATAAGTCCACTCATTTTCTTTACAAGTGCATCCTTAACAAAATCTCTGTCACCTCTTGCACTGCATTCATCAATAATACTTTCAAGAAGTGCCTTTTCCATTACATATATATCCATACTTGCCATTGTAGTCTTTGGATAATACGGCTTTACCTCAATATCAACAACACGGTTGTCATCAGCCAATTCAAGCATTGTAAATCTTGAAAGTTCTCTTTCATCATTACCTTTCATATCCTTGTACAATACTGTTATATCTGCCTGACTCTCAATGTGTTTTTCAATTAGTTCGGCAAAATCCACATTATATATGCTGTTACCCAATGACAAAATTACGTATGTCTGAGGGCTTCTTTGCAAGAAATCACTTATTCCTGAAAGCATATCAATATCGCCCTTGATTGTGCCTGATGTCATTTTCTCAACATTTGGAGGAAGTATATTAAGTCCCCAATTTTTTCTGTCAAGATCCCAAGGCTTACCGGACTTAATATGGTCCATAAGCGATGAATAATTTGATTCAGTGGCAACACCTATATTGGTAATACCGGCTCCTGCCATACATGAAATCACAAAATCAATAATTCTGTATCTTCCTGCAATCGGAAGTGCTAAATTTGCTCTTATATCTGTTATAGGAGGTATTCTGTCATTATTTGCCAGAATAATACCCATTGTGTCATCTCTTCTCATTGGCTCCGTCCCCTTTCTTACGCCTCTACCATACTGCCCTTGAATATTTCTTCGCCGACTTTAACTTCGGCACCGCCTTCAATAAGTACAAGGTCATGGCTACATAATTTTGATGCATACTTGTTATCATCAGATGAATTTACACCGACTTTTGCACCGTCACCTATAACTGCATTCACACCAATAACTGCTTTTTCCACAACAACATTTTTACCTATTTTAGCACCGGGCATAATTACTGAGTTGTTTACTACACTGCCTTCTCCAAGCTCAACTCCACCGAAGATTACAGAGTGATTAATTTCACCGTCTATAAAACAACCTTCTGTAACAGTTGAATTGGTAATCTTTGCATTAGTACCAACATAGTGAGGAGCAAGTGCCATATTACGAGAATATATACGCCACTTTCTATCCGCTAAATCAAACTTTGGAGGTTCATCAACAAGATCCATGTTTGCCTCCCAAAGGCTTTGAATTGTTCCTACGTCTTTCCAGTAGCCTTCAAATCTGAATGATACCATCTTTTCGCCATTTTCAAGCATTGTAGGAATAATATTTTTACCAAAATCGTTTGAAGATTTCGGGTCACGCTCATCAGCCTCAAGATATTTTTTAAGTACATCATACTTAAATATGTAAATACCCATTGAAGCAAGATTACTCTTAGGTTCTGCCGGTTTTTCTTCAAATTCGGTAATCGTACCATTTTCATCAACATTCATAATACCGAAACGGCTTGCTTCTTCCCATGGAACAGGCATAACTGCAATCGTTACAGCCGCATCTGATTCATTGTGAGCCTTTAGCATTTCACCATAGTGCATTTTATAAATATGGTCACCTGAAAGGATAAGTACATTTTCAGGATTAAATCCCTCAAGGAATCCCAAGTTCTGATAAATAGCATTTGCTGTACCTTTATACCATTCACCAGCCTTAGCACTCTGATACGGCGGAAGAACGTATGCACCGCCATGACTTCTATCTAAATCCCAAGGGCTTCCGTTACCGATATATCTATTAAGTTCAAGGGGTTGATACTGTGTAAGAACACCAACTGTATCAATACCCGAATGTACGCAATTTGAAAGCGGGAAATCTATGATTCTGTATTTACCGCCGAAAGGAACTGCCGGCTTAGCCACATTTTTTGTAAGTGCACCAAGTCTTGATCCCTGACCGCCTGCAAGTATCATTGCAACGCAATTTTTTGAAATCATTTTAAACCATCTCCTATTTTTATTTTTTTCCGGAAGCTTTGCCGGTCTTTTTTTCTTTTGCTTGACTCTTAGTTGTCTTCTTTGCCGTCTGCGTCTTACGAACAGTCGGTTTCTTTTTTATAAACATAACGGAATTACCGTCTATCGCAATATGAAGTGTATACATCATATCTGAAAACTGCATTTTTTCCGCTTTATATGTTTTCTTTGTTACTCTGCGTGTTCCTCCGTATTTTGAAGAATTTGAATGGAACACAACCTCATATTCACCCGGTGACGGAACTCCTATTTTATATATAGGTCTTTCAACCGGTGTAAAGTTTGCAACTACATATACATTGTCTTTTACGTATTTTCCGCGTCTTATATACGTTATAACTGAATTTTCATTGTCTGCTTCATTTATCCATCTAAATCCATCCCAGCTATTCTCATACTCCCACATAGCTTTGTTTTCAAGATAGAAATGGTTTAAATCCTTCACATACTGCTGAAGTTTTTTATGTTTGTCTATGTCGAGTAAATTCCATTCAAGCTGATCATCATATCTCCACTCAAGGAATTGTCCGAACTCGCTTCCCATAAACAACAGCTTCTTACCAGGCATTGTCATATAATAGCCTAAAAGTGTTTTATACGCATCAAATTTTTCGTCATAACTTCCGAACATCTTATCTATAAGAGAATGTTTGCCGTGTACCACTTCATCGTGTGACAATGGTAAGATGAAATTTTCCGAATAAGCATACATCATTATAAAAGTCAAAAGACCATGATTATCTTTTCTAAAATACGGGTCCATAGACATATACCTTAAAGTATCATTCATCCAGCCCATATTCCATTTATAGTTAAAACCAAGTCCGTCATTTTCAGGCGGTGCTGTAACTAACGGCCATGCAGTAGACTCCTCTGCTATCATCATAAAATTAGGGAACTCCGTACCCATAATTTTATTAAGCTTTCTTAAAAAGTCAACAGCTTCCAAATTACCGTTTCCGCCGTATTGATTAGGTATCCATTCACCGTCATTTCTTGAATAATCACGATAAAGCATAGAAGAAACAGCGTCAACTCTTATACCGTCCATGTGGTATTCACTTGCCCAAAAATACGCTGAAGATGTAAGGAATGATACAACTTCACTCTTTGAATAATCAAATACCATTGTACCCCAATCCTTATGCTCGCCCATTCTCGGATCTGCGTATTCATAAACCGGAGTACCGTCAAACATTCTAAGTCCGTGTGCGTCTCTCGGGAAATGTGCCGGAACCCAATCCATTATTACACCAATACCGTTTTTGTGACATTTATCAACAAAATATTTTAAATCCTCCGGTTCACCGTATCTTGAGGTTGCAGAGAAAAATCCCGTAACCTGATAACCCCAGGAACCATCAAAGGGATATTCTGTAACAGGCATCATTTCAATGTGAGTATAACCCATATCCTTAACGTACGGAACAAGCTCATCTGCAAGTTCACGGTATGAATAAAAACTGCCGTCATCATGTATACGCCATGAACCCACATGAATTTCATATATATTCATCGGCTTGTGTATTGTATCAGTACGTGAGCGGGCTGATAACCAAGATTTATCTCCCCACTTATAATCCGATATATCTTTAACAACCGATGCTGTACCCGGTCTTAACTCACTTTTAAAGGCATACGGATCCGCTCTGTAATAAGTCTGTCCATCCGTAGCGTCTATTGCATATTTATACAGCATTCCCTCCTGAATATCAGTAAAAAATCCGTACCATACACCGCTTGTTTCTATTCTTTCAAGACATTTATCATGCCCGTCCCAGCCGTTAAAATCACCTACTACCCTTACATTTACAGCATTCGGTGCCCATACGGCAAAACGCCAGCCGGTCTTATTTCCTTGTTTTATTTTATGTACTCCGAGCATCTGATAACTCTTAAAATTATCGCCGGAATTAAACAAATATGTCTGAAACCTGCTTATATCTGCCCAGGTTTTTTCTCCTGTCATTTGACCCCCTCCTCCTATATCGCTGTCAAAATCAACGATGGTAAAAGCACTTTCAATTAGTAACTAAATTAATTATAGCATAATTTAATTTGTTCGTAAAGTCAATAAGTCCCTAAAAATATTTCATTTTTTTGTGCATTATGACAAAAATCCTTTAAATCCAAGGATTTTACAGACTACTTCTTTTATTTCTACAAAAAAATTTACTTTGCTTTACATACCCCTTACATAACATTTACATTAAACCTTGACATAAAGGCAAAAATAGTATAAAATATAATAGCTTAATATTCTTTAAAAATAAAGTTTTCTGTAAATAAAAAATTTGATGTAATCCCAATACTTAAAATGGAGCCGTCTTAAAACAGGCTGCTCTGTAATGATTACAAATCGCAGATTCATTTTTACCTGCAAAAATATTCATGCGGTCCGGTTTTTCCGATATTTTATAGGAAGCAGTCATTTTAAGAAAGTCCCCCATTGCAGGTTTTGTGGAAATACTTTATGGGGGTGTTACCAATAATCAGTTTAGGAATATTAATTGCTGTTATAATAGCTGCAATTATACTATGTATTGTGGGCGTCGTTGTTGGATTCAATATGGGCGTATCACACAGGAAAAAGATTGCCGAAGCACAATTCGGCAGTGCCGAAGAAAAGGCAAAGTCTATAATATCAGACGCTGAAAAAGCTGCAAGTGCAAAAAAACGTGAAATGATGCTTGAAGCAAAAGAAGAAAATCAAAAACTTCGTGCAACATTTGACGCAGAGGTTAAGGAACGCAGAAATGAACTTAGCCGCCAGGAACGCAGACTTAATCAGAAAGAAGAAAATTTAGACAAAAAGACAGACAATTTAGAGAAAAAGGAACAGGCATATAGTCAAAAGCTTAAAGACCTTGAATCTAAAGAACAGGAAATAGCTGATATAAAAGCAGAACAAATGGCACTTATTGAAAAGATTTCGGGACTTACTGCTGAAGAAGCAAAGTCAATCCTTTTAAAGGATATCGAAACTCAGACAAGACACGAAGCAGCCATGATGGTTAAAGAAATTGAGCATGAGGCAAAGGAAAAAGCACAGCGAAACGCAAAGAATATTGTTGCAATGTCAATCCAAAAGGTTGCCGCTGACCACGTTGCCGAAACTACTGTTTCTGTCGTTAATCTTCCAAGTGACGAAATGAAAGGCCGTATAATCGGTCGTGAGGGACGAAATATCAGAACTCTTGAAACTCTTACCGGTGTTGACCTTATAATCGACGATACACCTGAAGCTGTTATAGTTTCAAGTTTCGACCCGATAAGACGTGAAATCGCACGTCTTGCACTTGAAAAACTAATCGTTGACGGACGTATACATCCGGCACGCATTGAAGAAACAGTCGAAAAATCTCGTAAAGAGGTTGAAACAATTATCAAGCAAGAGGGTGAAAGTGCTACCTTTGAAACAGGTGTTCACGGACTTCATCCTGAACTTATCAAGTTGCTTGGTAAACTTAAATTCAGAACAAGTTATGGTCAAAACGTCCTAAAACACAGTATTGAGGTTTCACATTTAGCAGGCGTTATGGCCGGTGAACTGGGAGTTGATGTTACACTTGCAAAACGTGCAGGTTTACTACACGACATCGGCAAAGCAGTTGACCATGAAGTCGAAGGCTCACACGTTACTATCGGTGCAGATATTGCTAAGAAGTATCGTGAAAATAAGGATGTTGTACACGCTATTATGGCACACCACGGCGATATAGAACCTCAAACTATTGTCGCCTCACTTGTACAGGCAGCTGACGCAATATCCGCCGCACGTCCTGGAGCAAGACGTGAAAATCTTGAAACCTACATTAAGCGTTTACAAAAACTTGAAGAAATTGCTAACAGTTTTGAAGGCGTAGATAAGTCATACGCTATTCAGGCAGGTCGTGAAATAAGAATCATGGTTAAACCTGATTCTGTTTCAGATGACGGTATGATTCTTGTTGCAAAGGAAATTGTTAAACGCATAGAAAGCGAGCTTGAGTATCCCGGTCAAATTAAGGTAAGTCTTATTCGTGAAACGAGAGCGGTCGATTACGCAAAATAAGCTTTCAAACGTTAAAATTGGGAGCTGTTACAGAGCGAAACGGTTTTTATCTTTTGATATATTGCGATAAAGGTAATGTACAAGTTATTTACCGTTTGCTTCTACCCGTTCTGTAACGCTCCTTTTTTTGTTATCACAGTGAATATACATCTTTACATCATAGAAAGGATTCTTCCAATGAAAATTTTATGTATCGGCGACATAGTAAGCCGCATAGGACGTGACATGCTTTTCAAATATGTTGAGGATTTAAAATACAAAAAAAATATTGATATTATAATTGCAAACGGAGAAAACGCAACACACGGAAGAGGTATGGCAAGGGACGCATACAATGAACTTATCCGTGCCGGTGTTGATGTTATAACAATGGGTAATCACACATGGGACGCAAAAGAAGTTATAGATATAATGCGTAACGAAGGAAATGTTATACGCCCGGCAAATTTTAGTAAAGATTGTCCGGGTGAAGGCAGTATTATATTTACAGCCAAAAACGGTAAAAAAATAGGTGTTATTAACCTTATCGGAAGAACGTACCTTGAGCCTTCCGATTCTCCGTTTGATGCCGCAATGAATGAAATAAACAGAATCAGTAAATCAACGAATATCATTTTCGTTGATTTCCATGCTGAGGCTACAAGTGAGAAACTTGCAATGGGATTTTTTCTTGACGGTAAAGTTTCAGCTGTGTTCGGTACACATACTCACGTTCAAACAGCCGATGATATGATACTTCCAAATGGTACAGGTTATATATCGGATTTAGGTATGACAGGACCTCAAATATCAATTCTGGGCAGAGAACAAAGCGGAATAGTAAAACGTTTTCTGACAGGTATGCCTCAAAAATTTGAAATAGCTTCCGGCAAAGGACAATTTTGCGGATGTATATTTGATATTGATGAAGAAACAGGAAAATGTACAGATATTGAAAGACTGTTTATAAGAGAATAAAAGCTAAAAAGGTGTCAGCAACAGCTGACACCTTTTATATTATAGAATACACTATTCCGCCGATTATACCGGCTCCTATCATTACATAAATTTGATTTAACTTAAACATTCTCAGTACAATAAGGGATATTGCAAAAATTACAGCAGCAATAATATCAGTCTTAGCAATGCTCATTGTAAATCCCTCATTACCCCATAGAGATAATACAAAAAGCGAAAGTCCGGCAGATGCAATCATCGCCACAACAGCCGGTCTTAATCCATTCATAACACCTTTCATAACTGACATTTCTTTATACTTATAGTACAGCTTAACTAAAACTATCGCAATGACACTTGACGGTAATATACAACCTATTGTAGCCACAACAGCACCTAATAATCCGCCCATTTGTATTCCTACAAATGTTGCCGCATTTATAGCAATAGGTCCCGGCGTCATTTGGGAAATTGTAATTATATCAGAAAACGCATTCATATCTATCCACTGATTTACGTCTACTATCTGATGTTGTATAAGCGGCATTGCCGCATAACCCCCGCCAAAGCTAAATAGTCCTATTTTAAAAAAGCTCCAAAACAGCTCTAAATATATCATTTTTTATCCTCCGTCTTTTTAGGACGCATAAACAACGCACCTATAAAACCGCAAACAATCACTATATATATTACATTCAATTCAAATACTGCTGTTAATATAAATGCCGTAATCATAATAATAATCGGCAGCCATTTTTTATCTTTAATAACACTATATGCCATAGTTATAACAACATCTATAATTACAGCCGCCACACCTGCCTGCATACCGGTAAGAACGTTGTTAACTATCCTGTTATCACGAAATGCAGCATAAAACAGTGATATTACAGCAAGAATTACAAGAGGCGGTGTCACTGCACCTAATGCAGTAACTATTGCTCCGCCAATTCCTGCAATTTTATACCCTATTAAAACAGACGCATTTACCGCAATCGCTCCGGGTGTTGACTGTGCTATTGCGATAAGGTCAAGCATTTCCTCATCTTCTATCCAATGCAAATTATTTACAAATTTACTTCTCAGCATCGGGATTATAACAAATCCTCCGCCAAAGGTAAATGCACTTATTTGCAGTGTTGACAAAAACAACGTAAGGTACGTTTTTATTCCCTTTTTCACTTGCATCACACTCCATAAATTTAATTATACAATAAAAAAACAACAGAGTCAATAATTGACTTTACTGTGCCTGTGTGATATTATAATCTTATCACACTGGCAAGGGGGAATATACCATGAAAAAAATACTTTCAGCACTTATTATTGTTTCAATGTTAATTTTGCCTTCATCTGTTTTGGCGGAAAATGATGAAGAAATATTAGATACAACAGTTTCTGAAACATTAGCTCCTACTGATGTTCCGGAAGAAACAACTCTTCCTTTAGAAACCGAACTTCCTGACGAAACAACACTACCGGAAGAAACATCTGCTCCGGAAGAAACAGCACTGCCGGAAAATACTGTCACGCCTACCGCAACACCGGCAGTCCCCTCACAGGAACTTTCAGAACATTTTAATCTTCAAATAGATATAAATTATCAAAAATATGTAATTCCGGGTGATGTAACTATTGAGCTTTACAGCAGCAACAACGAATTGCTCGGAAGTCACACAATAACATGCAATCAAGATACAAAGACATTAAACTTAGATTTTTTAGTTCCTGAGTATAGAATGGGCGAAAAATTTAAAGTTAAACTTGTTTCAGGTCTTCGCTCTCTTAAATACTACGAAGACTGGGTTGAACCCGGAGGAACATTGGAAGTTCAGACATACGGCTACCTTGACGAAAACGGCAACTACATTCAAAATAACGGCTGTGCCATGTCCGGCAATCCAAATTACGAAAAAGAGCTTGTAATGTATGTAAACGGCAATATGCTTACTGACGTTTCACCTCGTGCAAGAATAGTTGACGGCATTTCAATGATTCCTGTACGTGCAATAGGTGAAGCAATGGGACTTAAGATTAAATACGACCCAAACTATGACAGCGTTGTTTGTTCTGTCGGCGATAAAGAGGTTATATTTAATGCAGGAAGTGCATATACAACAATATTCGGCAACGATACATACGCACCTCATGCAACAGTTTACATAGAAGGTTCATTATTTGTACCTGTCAGAACTCTTGCAGAGGCATTTGAATCAAGCCTTGAAGTTCTCGACTTCGGCGACCATTTAGATGTTATAATAGGTCAGTCACCTATCGTAACAGAATACAGAAACAGAACTCCCGTAAACAAGAACGGTATAACAAGCCGTACAAACTATCTTGTATGGGTTTCAAAGCATGAATATAAAGTTCGTGTATACGAAGGCTCACAGTATAACTGGGAACTTGTTAAAGAATATCCATGTGCATTAGGCGCTTGGAATACTCCGACTATAACAGGTCAGTTTGAGTACATAGAAAGAACAACTTGGTATTATCCGGGATATTATGTAGGACCTGTTCTTCGTTTCTATAACGGATATGCTCTTCATTCAACACTTCTAAACTACGACGGAACTGAATATGACGGACGTGTCGGCGTAAATATTTCTCACGGATGTATAAGACTTCATCCTCAGGATATAACATGGATTGCAAACACTATTCCGTTTAACACAAGAATTTATATAACAGAATAACTTACATAGCGGCAAGGAATTATCTTTGCCGCTTTTTTTATATGCAAAAATGCACTCATTTTATCAGACTGTGATTTATATCACCTAATCTGACAACGTGAGTGCATTTTATTTATTATTTTTCAGATAGATTTCTGAAAATTATTATGATTATTTCAGATTATTTTTGATTATAGCGTTTGAATGACTTATTTCATTCTGCTTTCATAATCAGCAATCATCTTTTTAACCATCTGACCACCTACGCTACCTGCTTGCTTTGAAGTAAGGTCACCGTTATAACCTTGCTTTAGGTTTACACCTACTTCACTTGCAGCTTCCATCTTGAACTGCTCCATAGCCTGCTTTGCTTCAGGTACTTGAATCTTGTTTTTACTCATTGTTTTTTCCTCCTTAGATAAAAATTAAATCTATTTGAAATTTGTGTCGAATTGTATCGACTACACTAATATTTTGCACACAGATTAAAATAATATTCAAAAAATTTATTAGTAATATTTAACTTATTGTATTATTGCAAAAAAAGTCGCATGATGTTATAATTATTAAAACATTAAAAAATCATAAAAGGATGGACATTTTAATGATTCAGGATATTTTATTAAAAAAAGTGAAATCAGCTTCAAATTACATTATTACATTTTTTAAATGGGCTGTAATAGCCGTTATAATCGGTATAATCGGCGGATTAATAGGCGGTTTGTTTCATACAAGCGTAAACGAAGCAAATACGATTTTTTCAAAATATGATTGGCTGATACTGCTTATGCCCCTTGGAGGACTTATTATTGTTTTTATTTATTCAAAATGTAATATGCTCGAAAATAAAGGTACAGACAGCGTTATTTCATCAATACGTGAAAACGGAAAACTTCCTATTTCCCTTGCACCGCTTATTTTTATCAGCACCGTTATAACACATTTATTCGGAGGAAGTGCAGGACGTGAAGGTGCTGCACTTCAGCTCGGAGGAAGTATAGGCAGTAATATCGGAAAACTTTTTAAACTTGACGAAAAAGATATGCACACTGTTATTATGTGCGGAATGAGTGCGTTTTTTGCGGCACTTTTTGGAACTCCTATAACAGCCGCTGTTTTTGCACTTGGTGTAACCAGTGTAGGCGTTATGTACTATTCGGGACTTGTACCGTGTTTAATATCATCGCTGTCTGCATACTTTATAACAATCTCATTAGGAATTGAACCGACAGGTTTTACCATAACTGTAATTCCTGAGGCTACTGTTATAACAGTTTTGCAAACAATACTAATTGCGGCACTTTGTGCTGAGCTTAGCATAATATTCTGCACAGTAATGCACTACTCATCACGTTATTTTAAAATTTGGTTTAAAAATCCATATTTAAGAATATTAGTAGGTGCTGTGGCTGTGGTTCTGCTTACATATCTGACAGATACAAGAGATTACAACGGTTCAGGTATGAACATTATCGAGCATGCTGTTGTCGGAGGTCATGCAAATACATGGGCTTGGGTACTTAAAATTATATTTACCGCTGTTACAATAGGTTCAGGTTTTAAAGGCGGCGAAATAGTTCCTACATTTTTCATAGGTGCAACTTTTGGATGTGTTATAGGTGAGTTTGTGGGACTAAATCCGGGATTTTCTGCTGCAATAGGAATGATAGCTATGTTTTGCGGTGTTCTTAACTGCCCTGTTGCTTCACTGATTCTAAGCATTGAACTTTTCGGCTCCGGCGGATTTATTCTTTTCGCCATTGCTTCAGGCGTAAGTTATATGCTGTCCGGATATTACGGACTTTACGGCAGCCAAAAAATTATGTATTCAAAACTCAAGGCAGAATATATAAATGCAGATACTAAGTAAAAAATTTTATAAAAACACGAGGTGCTATTAATGATTTTAGGATATTCAATTTATGAACTTTTATGGCTGTTTTTCATATATGGCTTTTTAGGATGGTGCGTAGAAGTTGCATATTGCGGAGTTAGTAACGGTAAATTCGTAAACCGTGGTTTCTTAAACGGTCCTATATGTCCGATATACGGCATTGGTGCTGTAACGGTTATATTATGCCTTACTCCTATTCAAGACAATACATTTGTGCTGTTTATAGGTTCTGCCATTCTTACATCAATTCTTGAACTTATTACAGGCTTTGCACTAGATAAAATATTTCACGCACGTTGGTGGGATTATTCAGACAAACCTTTTAACATAGGCGGATATATATGCCTTAAATTTTCTATTTACTGGGGACTTGTATGTATCGCTCTTATGCGTGGTGTACATCCTACCGTTTTAAAATTTGTACATATAATTCCCGATATTTTAGGTATTATAATTTTAATATTTTTTGCTGTCGTATTTATAACTGATATTGTTATTACTGTTATAACTATTAATAAACTTGTTAAACGAATGAAAGAAATGGAAGAAATTGCAGAAAAAATACATACCGTATCTGACGAAATAGGTTCACATATATTTGATACAGTGTTCGGCATTGTTAAAAAGGGAGAAGAAATTTATAACAGCGACGACGTACAATTACTTCGTGAAAGATATATAGAAAAATCAGAAGAACGAAAGAAAAAGTTTTCTGAACTCAAAGCAAAATATTCAGATGGTATTGATGATAAACTTGATGAGCTTGAAGATTTATTTAAAAAATACACCAATAAAGTTTGGGAGCGTCACGGCAGACAAAGGCGTATATTAATAGCCTTCCCTTCATTAAAGGCAAAAATAAATTCTAAACAGCTTGAAGTATTAAAGGAAAAAATCAAGACAAAAATTAAAAAGTAATTTTTACAGACATCAGCAAATAAGCTTGATGTCTGTTTTATTATATATTGTAATAATACCATTTAAATACAGCCTAAATACGCTCTCTTTTGTACAATATACTGTTTTTTTTACAAAAATATTGTAATAATTATAAAAGAAGTATATAATATGAGAGTTGATAAAGAAAACAAGGAGAATTGGTATGATACAAAGAGAAAATATAAGAAATATAGCTATTATTGCCCATGTCGACCATGGAAAAACAACTCTTGTTGATGCAATGCTTGCACAGAGCGGTACATTCCGTGAAAATGAGCAGGTAGATGAAAGAGTAATGGACTCAAATGACCTTGAAAAAGAAAGAGGTATTACTATACTTGCAAAAAATACTTCTCTTTACTATAAAGGCGTTAAAATAAATATTATAGATACACCGGGACATGCTGACTTTGGTGGTGAAGTTGAGCGTGGTCTTGAGATGGTAGACGGCGTACTTTTGCTTGTTGACGCATTTGAAGGCTGTATGCCCCAGACACGTTTCGTACTTTCAAAGGCCCTTGCCCTTGATTTAAAACCTGTAATCGTTGTAAACAAAGTAGACAGACCAAATGCCAGACCTTATGAAGTAGTTGATGAAGTATTGGATTTGTTTATTGACCTTGGTGCCACAGAAGAACAGCTTGACACTCCTGTTATTTATGCTTCAGGCCGTGACGGCTGGGCAACTGCCGAATATAATCCTGAACAGCCAAACAGTGACCTTACAGAGCTTTTTGAACTAATCGTAAACGCTATTCCTTGCCCTAAGTGTGATGACGACGGTCCGTTCCAGATGCTTGTTTCAAACATCGACTATGACGACTACACAGGCAGAATAGCAGTAGGTAAAATCGAACGTGGTAAAATAAACCTAAATATGCCTTTATCTATTTGCAGACACGACGGCAAAATTACAAAGGCTAAAGCTACTAAACTATTTACCTTTGAAGGTTTAAAAAAGGTACCTTGTGAAGAAGTAGGTGCGGGCGACGTTGTAGCTATTTCAGGTATTGCCGATATAAACATCGGAGAAACAGTTTGTGATGTAAACACTCCTGAGGCTCTTCCCTTTGTAAAAATTGATGATCCGGTTCTTTCAATGACATTTAGCGTAAATGATTCACCATTTGCCGGTCAAGACGGTAAATTTGTTACATCTCGTCACTTACGTGACAGACTTTTCCGTGAGCTTGACTCAAATGTCAGTCTTAGAGTTGACGAAACAGATACAACAGAAAGCTTTATTGTTTCCGGACGTGGTGAACTTCATCTATCTGTTCTTATAGAAAATATGCGTCGTGAAGGATATGAATTCCAAGTATCAAATCCGGTAGTTATTTATAAAGAAATAGACGGCGTAAAATGCGAACCGATAGAAAGACTTACTGTTGATGTTCCTGATGAATATACAGGAACGGTAATGGACGGCATAATAAACAGAAAGGGCGAAATGACAAATATGTCACCTACTGCCCAAGGATATACACGTCTTGAATTTTTAATCCCGTCAAGAGGTCTTATAGGTTACAGAAGTGAATTGCTTACAGCAACTAAGGGTACAGGTATAATAAACAGTATACTTGAAAGCTATGAACCTTATAAGGGTGATTTTATGGGAAGAACACGTGGTACTCTAATTGCCTGGGAAGACGGTACAACAATTACTTACGGTCTTTACAACGCACAGGAAAGAGGTACATTATTTGTAGGTCCTGGTGTTAAGGTTTATGAGGGTATGATTGTCGGAGAAAATGCAAGACTTGAAGATGTTGTGGTTAATGTATGTAAAAAGAAACACGCTACAAATACTCGTGCATCAGGCTCTGACGACGCATTGAAGCTTGTTCCGCCAAGAGAAATGAGTCTTGAACAGTGTCTTGACTTTATCGCAGACGATGAACTTCTTGAAGTAACACCAAATCATTTGCGTATGAGAAAAAAAATACTAAACACAAGCCTTCGTGCAAAATCAGGAAATAAAAAGAAATAAACATACAAAAAACCTCCTATGATTCATAGGAGGTTTTTATTAACTAATTATTCCTCTGAGCCGCCAAACTCATCACTGTGACCTGCAAGATAGTCCTCAAAGTTTTTATATTCAGCCTTATGCTGCTGAGGCTTAAAATCAGCCTTATATGTTGTTGTATATCCTTCGCCTGTCTTTTCAGCAACAGGCTTATTTGTATGCTTCGTACGTCTTCTTCTGTTATCCTTTTTGAAAGATTTTGCATTTTTCGGTGCTATAACAACCTTTCTGTAAGGTTCTGAACCTACTGAATATGTCGTTACAGTTTCACTATCTTGAAGATTTGCGTGAATAATACGTCTTTCATAAGGATTCATTGGCTCAAGAGTAAACTTTCTGCCTGTTTTTGCAACTTTACTTGCCAAACGCTGTGACAGAGAAATAAGAGCCTGTGCACGCTTTTCTCTATAATTTTCAGTATCTATTGTTACTTTGATATAATCTTCACATCTTTGGTTTACAACAAGCGAAGTCAGATACTGCAAGCTGTCAAGAGTATCGCCTCTTTTACCTATAACAATACCCATATTTTCGCCGTCAAGATTTACTGTCAAACATTCACCTTCAAGCTTTACATCTACTTTTACATCAAGATTCATTGCTGCAAATATATCAGTTAAAAACTTTTTGGCATCTTCTTCAGGACTGCCAAGTGATTCTTTAACAACTGTCTTTTCTTCTGATACTTCAGTGTTTGTATTAACCTGAACATTTGTATTAATTTCAGCCTGTGGTTCTTGTACCGGTATTTGAACCTTTTCTTCAGCCTGTGGCTGCTTATTTTTAAGAGTAACTCTTACTCTTGCATCTCTTGCTCCAAGACCTAAAAAGCCCTTTGAACCTTCATCAAGAATTTCTATATCTACCTCATCGGCAGTTACGCCTAACTCTGAAAGTGCAGCTTCTATTGCCGCTTCTTTACTTTTTGCGTTTTTTTCCGTGTAATTGTTTCTTTTCTGGAACTGTGACAACGATTTCCTCTCCCTTCTTGTCAAAGTAATAATTAAGTGCCAACTGCTGAATAATTTGTGTTACTGAACTGATTATCCAGTAAAGTCCAAGACCTGCCGGCAATGTGAGTGTGAAAAATGCTGTCATCAGCGGCATCATTAAGTTCATTGTCTTTGACATCTGAGCCGCCTGATTATTGGCATCCTTATTTTGATTTTGACCTGTCTGAGCCTGTGTAACTTTCATTGATATGAAAGATGCTATAACCGCAAGTATAGGAATTATAAGCAATAATATAATTTCCATATGTGAAAAGTCAAGGGCCATAATATATGAAAAAGCCTTTGACGGTACCTGCGAAAGATCAAGTCCGAAGAAATCAAAATTAATTACCCATGGATGAACATTTCCTGTTACATTTTCAAGATGTGTTCCCTCTGTTCCAAGTGTTGCAGCCCAACCTGAAAGATTTATCTGTGCATTATTAGCCAAATCCTTCATAGCTGTTGTGGCATATTTTGCTGCGTCTTGAAGTCCGTTTTGTACAGCCAAGTCACGCAGACGAATAACCTCATTAATAACAGGTGCACTGCTCCAGTCAACACCCATAAGGAATGAAAGAGGCTTTTGTATAACCTGATACAAACCTATCAAAATAGGCATCTGTATCAACATAGGCAAGCAGCCGCCTGCCATACTTATGTTATTTTCCTTGTAAAGCTTCATCATTTCACGATTAAGCTTTTCCTGATCATTTGCGTATTTTTTTTGAAGTTCAGCGACCAATGGTTGAATTTTCTGCTGTTTCTTCATGGCCTTTTGCGAACGTATATTAAGGGGAATAAGTATCAGCTTTATAATTATCGTAAATATAATTATCGCCAGACCATAATTTGCAACCCAACCATAAATGTTTTCAATTATGAAACCCATTGGTCTTGTGATAAGATAATCAAACATTATTTTTCCTCTCCGCCGCCTTTATGTTTTTCAGGTACAGGGTCATATCCGCCCTCATGAAAAGGATGACATTTTAAAAGCCTTCTCACAGCAAGATAACTCCCGTACAATGCACCGTATCGCTCTATTGCCTCTCTTGCATACTGCGAACAGGTCGGGACAAAACGGCAGCAAGCCCCTCCTTTATACGGTGAAATATGGTGTCTGTAAAAATCAATTAATACAATTAGAATCTTTTTCATTCTATCAGCCCCAGCTTTCTCACTGCATAATCAAAATCATTTTGAATCTGTGACTGAGTTTTTCCCACCGCCCTGTTTCGGGCAACAATAATAAAATCATAACCTGTTTTCAGCCTGTCCTCTCTAAGCCGATAACTCTCACGCATAAGCCTTTTAAGTCTGTTTCTGACAACAGCCTTTCCTGCCGCCTTTCCAACAGTCAAACCAAGACGATTAAACTTATACTTATTTTTCTTTGCATATACAACAGTATATCCGCCAACAATACTTTCGCTTTTGAAAACACGCCTGAAATCATTATTTCGCTTCAAACTTTGAGTATTTTTCATATAAATACCTCTTTATTATGAAAAAAAGGCAACAAGCAAAGAGGAATCCTCCCCGCTTCCTGCCTAAGTCTTTCATATATTATGCAGATAGCTTCTTTCTACCCTTTAGTCTTCTGCTTGCCAGAATCTTTCTGCCTGACTTAGTAGACATTCTCTTTCTGAAACCGTGTTCCTTAGCTCTCTGACGCTTTTTCGGTTGAAATGTTCTCTTCATTGTACAGCACCTCCTCTGCTATATTCCCGGTCCCGATCGACCGTCTTTATTCCTATTAAAAAATAGACACCTAAATTATTATATAGATTTTATCGCTAATTGTCAAGCATTTTTTACTAAAATTTTGACAAAAGTCGAAAACAACGTCACAAAGGACGTTGTTTTTATATTACTTATTAATTTTTAGGATTGACAATATCACGCCAATCAAGGTCACCACGTTCAAGACCATGAACAAGCACTTCCGCCGTAGCACAATTAGTTGCTATCGGTATGTTATGCATATCACAAAGTCTAAGTAATGAGAACACATCAGGTTCATAGCCTTCTGCATTTAGCGGATCACGAAACAGAAGTACAAGGTCTATTTCATTATACGCAATTCTTGCACCTATTTGCTGGTCACCGCCCTGTGGTCCTGGCAAAAACCTATATACTTTAAGTCCGGTATTTTCTGTTACAATCTTTCCTGTTGTACCTGTTGCGTACAAAGAATGTTTAGATAGTATTCCCGAGTATGCAATGCAAAACTGTACCATTAATTCTTTTTTCTTGTCGTGTGCTATCAAAGCGATGTTCACAAAAATACCTCCTTATCTATGTACTATTTTTTAAATAGTTTTTTTACCCTCTCGAAAAAACCTTCCTTTTCATCAAAATCCATTATGGGTACTTCCTTGCCGCACATTCTTGATGCAATATTTAAAAATGCACGGCCTGCCTTTGAATTTTCATTTGAAACGGCAATTTTTCCTTTTAATGCACTAATTATTAATTCTTCATCTTCAGGGACTATCCCCAATACAGGTACTCCAATCATATCAACGCAATCGTCCATATTCATCATAATACCTTTATCTATATAATCAGCCCTGATTCTGTTTATAACAACCTTTATATCTGTTATGCCTTCGTCCTCAAGAACCGATACAGCTCTGTCTGCATCACGCAAAGCTGTAAGTTCAGGAGTTGTTACTATAACAGCACTGTCTGCACACATTGACGCATATAAAAATCCACCGTCTAACCCGGCAGGAGCATCAATCAAACAATATTCAAACCTTTCTGCCAGACACTCCCATACGGACTTTATATCTTCTTCTTTTAAATCAGAAGTATCCTTCGTCTGAGGTGCCGGTATAAAATACAGATTTTCATAATCCGTATGTTTTATAAGTACCTCGTCAACTGTACAGCTTCTTTCTATAACATCGGAAATATCATATACAATATTACTTTCAAGTCCAAGGGCAACATCAAGATTCCTAAGACCCATGTCCATATCCACAACTACCGTTAAATGTCCCGACATTGCCAATGCCGCTCCAAGATTAGCTGTGGTGGTTGTCTTTCCTGTTCCGCCTTTTCCTGATGCAATTATGACTGTTTTTCCCATGTTTTATGTCCTTTCAAGTCGTTTTTTTGTTAAAAATCAGACTCCTGTTTCATTATAGCACAAAATTCCTTTTTTGTCTATCTTTTTAACAAAAAATCCTCAACACAAATTTGATTATTTATTAAATATGCACGTTTACATTTATTTTCTGTATTATGCTCCGATTTTTCAAATCTTCTATATTGTTTCGCTATGCGTACATCGGTAGGTTCAAAGTCAATAGCAGCAATGTAAGCACCGTCATTCCCCATACATCCTGCTTCTACACTTCCTTTTATACTTCCCATAACTATGACATTACCTACCGCTTCAAGCTTACCGCCCTCTTCAACATCACCGACAAGTATAAGGTGTCCGTCAGATTCAACGGTTTTACCATTCTTTACAATACCTTCATAAAATCTCGCACGGCTGCTCTTAAAGTTTGTAGTAACAACCTCTTTAATTTTTTCAAGGTCCTCATCTCTTTTTTCTTCTTCGGCTATTTTTTGGCTTGTTAAATCATTAGGAAGTTTAAGAGTTTTCTCAATATCATTTCCTAAACGTTTTCTCTCACCGTAATTGATATTACTTTCCGGCAGCATCGCAGAAACAACTGCCTCCAGTCTCATTTTATCACTTGCTGTAAGTTCACGTCCTGCAAAGTAAATATTACAGTGACCGTCACCGAAAAAAGTCCTGAATTGACGTAATTTTTCATATAATGACGTGATTATGACGGAAATTTCGCTGTTTGCGTCAAGATAAATCTTTACACCGTCAATAGTACCCTTCAGCTTTATAATTTCCTTTTTCAATCACATTCACCTCTTTATAATTTATCTTAAAAGTCCGCTGTTTGTTTCCTCTTCCTGTGCAGGTTCTTCTGTCGGCACAGTTGATTCATGAGGATTTGAAAGGTTAAAGTATTGGTCAAATATATCCTTTGCTACCTGTGCAGCATTTGTACCTCTTACACCGTGTTCCAAAACAACAGACACAGCAATCTGCGGGTCATCAAACGGTGCATAAGCAATAAATACAGCGTTGTTTGAACCGTCACCTACCTGTGCTGTACCTGTCTTACCACCTACTTGTATGCCGTAACCTGAGAATATCTCACTGGCACTACCTTCATCTACAACTCGCTTCATACCTTGCTTTATAGCATTTAAAACATCGTCGTCTATATCAATATTTTCAACAACTTCCGGCTCAAATTCTTTGACAACACTTCCGTCATCAGATGAACGTATACTCTTTACAAGATTTACTTTATATCTTGTACCGCCGTTTGCAATAGTTGCCGCATAATTTGCAAGCTGAACGGGAGTAAACAAACTGTACGACTGACCGATAGCCGCCTGAAGTGTATCACCGCCGTACCAGTCCTGACTTGTAAGACTTTGAACAACCTCCTTTTTATATTCAGGGCTTGCCATGTGTCCTGCTGTTTCTTCATCAAGCTCAATACCTGTCTTTTCACCGAGTCCAAACTTTTTCGCATATTCTTCAAGCACCTCTATACCCATTCTTCTTCCTATTTCATAGAAGAAAAAGTTACAGGAGTTTTCCAGTGCTTCACTTACATTTTGTTTGCCGTGTGTCATTTTGTATTCATTCCATATCCAGCAAGTAGGCTGATAGTCCGAATAGAATTTATACACACCTTCATCTTCAATGATTTCATTTATTCCTAAGTTACCGCTTTCAAGGGCTGCAATAGCTGTAAGCGGTTTAAATGTTGAACCGGGGCTGTAAAGACCGCTCACTGCTCTGTTCCACATAGGATTTGCAGTATTTTGCAAAAGTTCATTGTAGTCTTCATCAAATCTTGACATGTCGTATGTCGGACATGATGCCATTGACAATACGTCACCTGTCTTTACATCTATTACAACAGCTGCACCGGCATTACAGTCAGCACCGTTTTTCTCTTTCGTTCCGCTTGAATTTCTGATATTTTGTATAGTATTTGCAAGGGACTGCTCAGTTACACGCTGTAAATCTGAATCTATTGTAAGTACGATATAATTACCGGGTATAGGCTCTGTATCGTCAAGAACAGTTATTTCTTTACCGTTTACTTCCTTTGTAGTTCCTGTTGTTCCGTCAGTACCTCTTAAATACTGTTCTCCCCATTTCTCTATACCTTGTTTTCCTATCATATCGTTATAGCCGTAACCTAAATCCTTATTTGAATCATACTCCTCGGCGTTTATACGACCGATACGTCCAAGTATATGAGTAGCAAGTCCCGGCATTTCATACTGGCGAATATAATCATTTATTACAGTGATACCTTTAAATTCATCCTGACGTTCTTTTATCTGTGTTACGGCTTCAACGGGTATATCATCAGCCACCGTAAACATAGTTGTCTGTGAAAGTCCGCTTGCTTCGGCAGCATATCTTATACCTATAATTCGTCTTTGTTCATCTTCACTGTACTGATTTCCTACTTTATATTTTTCCTTATATATTTGTATAACATTATCGGCTGATAAACTTTCATTTATGCCGTCATCTATATTATTTTCATCACTGAACCACGCTGTCCTTTCATCTTCTGTACTTCCGTCTTCGTTATCGTCCTTAAAACTATAACTGTACGGTGCGAAAGATATAGGAAGTGAATCATAATACTCACAGCCTGTTGAATAAAATATATCTACTAATTTTTTAATAACTTCATTAAGCTCATCATCTGTCATATCAGTTTTCTGCATAACAACAGAATAGCCCACTTTATTTGAAACAAGCTTTGTTCCGTATCTGTCAAGAATTTCACCTCTCGGTGCTTTTTCAACAATATTGGTAACAAGTCTGTCGTTGGCTATTTGAGCATACTGTTCACCCTTCATAATCTGCAAGTCAAAAAGTTTCCACGCAACAAGGGCAAACATTATGGCTATTAATATTTTCAGTATAAAAAATCTTGCTTTACTGTTAGGCATTTTATTCTCCTTAGGTTATTAACAGTTTTTTCTTACTATCATCTTGATATAATGTTTTCTTAAGTATCGGATACATTATACCTGCCATTACCGTATTTATAACAGCCGTCGGTAACACTGTGCTTATAATCATTCCCATATTTATTGTCATATTTTGTATCACATACATAACAACCTCAAGTAATGCAGACACTATAAATGTCCATATAAGAACTTTTATAGAATCCATAGCATACAATGGTTTTTTACGAAGTGAAAATACAGCAATGGAACTGTACACGTAAAACAGCACTATCACGGTAAATCCACGTCCACCCAGTGCTCCCATCATAGCTGCACACACAATACTTATAACAGTGGCTCTTCTAAATTCGTTTTCCAGTATCATTACACACATAATGTACGACAGTACCAATGAAGGACATGCACCAAAAATATGTATCGGTGCAACAATTACCGTCTGTATAAGAAAAACCACAAAAATCCATACAATAGTCTTAAAATTCTTCACCTTATATCTCCATTAATATACAACACCGTTTATAACAAGTACCTCATAAAGCTTATCAAAATCAACAAGCGGTTCAACCGTGGCATAATTAAGATTACCCATAGAGTCAGAATTAACATCTCTTATGGCACCGACCGAAAGTCCGGCAGGATATATTCCGCCGGAACCTGATGTTTCCAAAATATCTCCGACTATAAGATTTGAACCCTTATCTATGAAAGACATTTTGCAGTAATTTTGGCTGTACAGTTCGCTGTCGCCTTCAACCACCGCCACGTCACCTGTACGTGACACCTTAACACCAAGTGCATTATCAGGATTAAGGATTGTCGATACAACAGACCATGTAGGTCCGGCTTCTATTACCTTACCTACAACACCATCAGGGGTTATAACGGCATTTCCTTCCTTGACACCTGCCAGTGTACCTTTACTGATTTGTATTGTATCATAGCTGTTGTTTGAAGAATATGCTATCACCGACGCTGCGACAGTTGAATATGCGTCAAGATTTGTCTGCATTTCAAGAAGTTCTTTAAGTCTTTCATTTTCTTCATGATAATTTGTTATATCTCTATTCTGTTTTTTCAGTTCGTTGATTTCAGCCACAAGACGTTCATTTTCCTCTTTGTAGCTTTTCATTTCAAGTATGAAATCAACCGTGCCGTCTACCTTGTTTACAATATACGCCATACCGTTCTGAAACGGCGAAAAGACAGTACGAAGTACTGTCGATACAGGATTTGAGCCACCGAAATGTGCGATGGCTGCAAGTATAATTACAGCCGCAGTAACTACCAATGCGACTATAACTCCTCTTTTTCTAAAAAAAGATGACATATTTTCAAAACCTTCCGTTTATTATTTAGATGCTTCTATAAGTTCTTTAATGTTGTCTAAAGCCTTGCCTGTTCCTATAACAACACAGTCAAGAGGATATTCCGCAACATGTGTCGGTATCTTTGTAACCTCTGTTATAAGCTTATCAAGTCCTTTTATAAGTGCACCGCCGCCTGTTAAAGTAATTCCTCTTTCCATAATATCAGCTGCCAATTCCGGCGGAGTATTTTCAAGTGTAAGCTTAATTGCTTCAACCATTTCATCAATATTTTCGCTGATTGCCTCTCTGATTTCGCTTTCCTTTATCTGAGCTGTTTTCGGAAGTCCCGTTGAAACATCACGACCTCTCACTTCAAATACAGCCTCTTCATCATCTTCATAGGCTGATGCTATTGAAATCTTTATTTCTTCAGCCATTTTATCGCCAATATTAATTTGATGTTCCTTTTTAAGGTAATTTATAATTGCACTGTCAAGGGCATTACCGGCAATCCTGATTGACTTTGATGCAACTATTCCGCCTAAGGAAATAACCGCAACCTCTGTCGTACCGCCGCCAATATCAACTACCATACTGCCCGTTGCACTGTCAACAGGCAATCCTGCACCCATAGCTGCTGCCATAGGTTCTTCCACAAGCACTGCACTTTTAGCACCTGCCTGAATAACAGCCTCTTCTACTGCACGTCTTTCCACTTCCGTTATGCCTGACGGAATACATACAATTACTCTCGGCTTAAATATATTACTTACATTTGCTTCCTTTATAAATGAACGAATCATCGCCTGTGTAATATCAAAATCAGCAATAACTCCGTCTTTCATAGGGCGTACAGCCACTATATTTTCAGGTGTTCTGCCTATCATATCATTTGCGGCATTTCCGACCGCCAATACTTTTCCTTCATACTTATCTATTGCCACAACAGACGGTTCTCTTACCACAATACCCTTACCTTTAACATACACAAGTGTATTTGCAGTACCCAAGTCAATTCCTATATCCTTTGAAAATATCCCCATCTTCCGTTTTCTCCTTTATAATATCGTTATATCAAATTCATCTTCCAGTGTTTTGGAAAGTGCTGATACGGGAAGTCCTACGACGTTAAAGTAATCGCCCTTTATGCCTTTTATAAGCATTGAGCCTTTTCCCTGTATACCATAAGCACCTGCCTTATCCATAGGTTCACCGGATTTTATATAATTTTCTATTTTATCATCAGTAAGCGTATTAAATTCAACCTCTGTTCTCTGGGCTCCGCATACAACTTTGCCGTCACTGATACGCATAACACAGTAGCCCGTATAAACATCGTGACTTCTGCCTGAAAGAGATTTAAGCATTTTTGCCGCATTTCTTTTTCCTGACGGTTTTCCTAAAATCTCTCCGTCCATTGTAACAACTGTATCTGCGGCTATAATTACAGCATTTTTATTTTTTATAAAATTCTTTGCCGTTGCCGACGCCTTTAAAAGTGCAAGTTCCTGCACGTAAAGCTTAACCGGTATATTTTTTGAAACTCCGCTTTCATCTGCATCTGATACAGAAACTTTAAAATCTATTCCCATAAGCGTAAGGAGTTCTTTTCTTCTCGGCGATCCCGAGGCAAGTATAAATTCTGTCATACTAATCCCTTTCTTTTACAGGACACCCCTGTAAAAATGACCTCTCGTAAATGTATTATTTTCAAGTTCATCGCCCTGTATATTATTTTCAAGGGCATTTTTATATACCTTTATTATTTTATCACATTGTAAAAATTTTTCAACAGTAAATATCAATCTGATACTGTTAATTTTTAAGTTTACTAAATCTGAAATTTTATCCGCCATATATACAGGCTTTGAATTTAAAAGTTTCATCATACAGTTATCACCGCACATAAGAGGAAACTCTTCATTTTTTCTATCTCGCAGTTTATATAAATTCTTTCCATTTTGACACTTTCCCATAGCCTTTACGGGACAATTTTTCATTATCATAAGCAGTATTCGCCCATAACCTATAACTTCAATGTCACAATTTGTATTGTTGCAAAGTTCTTTAATTTCGTGTAAATTAAGTTCCGGTGAAAGTGTAATCTTTTCAAAATCTTTAAATGTATCAGCAGTTTGAGAATTAAATATGTTGAGTCTAAAATCACCGTAAAGTTTTTTATTTTTATACTTGTATGCTGCTGCCGGTGACGAAACAAGCACACCGTCTGTTTCTATCTTTTCCTCTCTGAAAATTTCCACAGCCTTTGTCACAACATTTTTTAAAGGAAAATCTGCGGCTTTTATAATATCTTTCGGTGCGTATATAATTTCAATACCATTTTCCACTGCACACTTTAGCTGCTCTACGTTTGAAACCTCAGCAGTCAATATAATATTTTTCGGTTTTTTCCTTACTTCCGTTTTTATTCTGTATTCTGTAATATGTCCTACTTCACGTCTTTGACGTTCATTTATAAGGTTTTCTGCCGCTATTCTTCTTACAGCATTAATTTCTTTTACAGGAATAATTATTCCGCTTTCGCAAAACACCTCATATTCATCACATTCAAATGGCGTTGAGCCAAGTTTTAAAAGCTTTGAGGCAAGTAGTTTTTCATCAAGCGGTTTATTTATTGCTGTCTGTGGTATTTCCTCACCAATCCCATATCCATAATGACCTTCATTATCATATATTGTTACTTCAAGGGGCGAATCTTTTTTTAGTGAGGCTATTATATTTACCGGTATCTTTCGTATATTTGCATTTTCTGCCGCACGTTTTTTTGCCTCATCTGTAAACTTGTTTTCACTGCTGTTTCCCGGAGTATCGTGGCTCATCATATTTTTACCGAGATTACCTGTAAAATAGCCTGACGTAAAACCTGTACGGGAAAAGGCATCTTTAAGCTCAGTCATATCACTTTTACTTACCTTGCCGCCCATATCAAGATATTTTCTGTAAATACCCACAACGGCACTTACATACTCTGCTCTTTTTAGTCTACCCTCTATTTTAAGTGATGAAACGCCTATTTTCCTTAATTTGTCAAGTTCGTCGATTAAAGCCATGTCCTTAGGACTTAAAGCATATCCTTTTTCTATGGTTTCCCCCTTTTCCGTAAGCTCATAAGGAAGACGACAGGGCTGTGCACATCTTCCTCTGTTGCCGCTTCTTCCACCTAAAACAGAGGACATCAAGCATTGTCCTGAATAACACATACATATCGCACCGTGAACAAACACTTCAATTTCAGCCTTTGCACCTTTACATATATGTTCTATTTCCTTTTCATTTAGCTCCCTCGCAAGCACAACCCTTGAAAAACCATTATTTTCAAGGTATTTTACGCCTTCTAAGCTTGTAACCGTCATCTGTGTACTTCCGTGAAGTACCATATCGGGAACAGTATTTTTTATAACCTCCGCCGCACCTAAATCCTGTACTATAAGTGCATCTACACATATATTATTTAGTTCCTTAACGTAATCTTGAAGACGTGACAATTCACGTTCTTTAATAAGTGTATTTACTGCCACATGTACATCTACACCATAAAGGTGACAGTAATCAACCCACCTTTTCATTTCATCAATCGTAAAATTTTCCGCACTGTGTCTTGCTCCGAATATCGGTCCACCTAAATACACCGCATCAGCACCTGACTGTACTGCGGCATGAAGTGCTAATTTGTTTCCGGCAGGTGCTAAAAGCTCCATTCTCATCAGCCTTTCTCTATCATTTCAAGAACTTCTTTTTCACGCTTCTCGTACTTGTCTTTTTCTTCCCTTAATTTCTGCTCAAGTGATTTTATATGATTTTCAAGGAATTTAATCTTGTTATTTGCTTCATCTAAATCATTTTTTGCGGCTGTAACTTCTGCTTTAAGTGCAGTTTCGTCAATAGATACCTGTGATGTATTTACATCTTCAAGCTCTGCTTTAAGTTTCTTATTTTCATTTTGAAGTTTAGCGTTCTTTTCCTCTATTTTGCCCATACGCTCCAGCATAATATCGGCTTTTTCAAGTGCCTTATAATATTCATCACAAATATTTAATGCCGCAAGTACAACAGGTCTTTCACCCATTATATTTTGACCGCTTTTAATAACTCTGTTTACCTTTTCGTTTACATGTTCACCAAGTTTTGTAATATATTCCTCACTTTCCTGGGCAACAACTGTATACATTCTTGAGTTTATAGTTATCGAAACTTTATTCACTGCCATTTTTCCATCTCCGTTCTCATAGGACATTTTCTAAATTTACAATACATTCTTATTATACAATAAAAACATATAAAAAAACAGTGTTTTTTTCAATTTTTCGGTATTTTTTTCATAGTACGACATTTTTCATTTACTCAGTAATACAAAATATAAAAACCGAAAGCTTTAAACTTTCGGTTTTATTAATTATAGGTCTGTAAACTTTTTACTTCTCATCAAATGATAATGTATATGAGGAACAGTCTGTCCG
>CALXQE010000076.1 GCA_944390495.1 uncultured Clostridia bacterium | reverse complement strand
GAGATATTAGAAACAATTAAAGAAAAATATTAGTAGGACGAAAGGATTGAAAAAAATGGATATGGATATCATGGAAATTGTCGATACAATGGAGGAGGCTATTGAAAAAGCTTCAGCTGTACCTCTTACCGGTAAGGTAATGGTCGACAAAGAGGAACTTTTAGACTACATCCAGGAAATGCGTCTTGTATATCCGGACGAGCTTAAAGAAGCAAAGTGGGTTAAGGAAGAAAGACAGAGAATTCTTTCAGAGGCAGAAAGCAGAGCAGAAGCTATTCAGAAAAATGCTGAAGAAACACAGATGCAGCTTATTGATGAACACGAAATAACAAAGCGTGCTTATGAAAAGGCAAATGAAGTTCTTAACAGTGCACAGCAACAGTCAATCGAAATTAAGACAGATACAGACAGATATGTTGATGATATATTAAATGATGCTGAACATCGTTTAGATCTTCTTTTGAGAAAAGTTCGTGAGGACAGAGGTTATTTTAATAATAACTAATAAGATAAAATAAATAATTTAGAGCTGGATATAGTGTTCAGCTCTATTTGAGTTTGAAAGTATGTATTAAGGGGGATAGATTATGCTTACAGATATAGAAATCGCACAGAATGCCAAGATGAAGCATATAAGAGATATTGCAGCTTCAGTTGGAATTGAAGAGGATGACCTTGAATATTACGGGAAATATAAGGCTAAAATATCTTCCGATTTTTGGGAAAAGGTAAAAAATAATAAAGAAGGTAAACTTATACTTGTAACAGCTATTAACCCAACGCCGGCAGGAGAAGGTAAAACTACCACAACTATTGGATTGGGTGATGCACTGACAAAAATGGGAAAGAAGTGCGTTTTAGCGCTTCGTGAACCATCGCTTGGACCTGTCATGGGTGTAAAAGGAGGTGCAGCAGGTGGTGGATATAGTCAGGTTGTACCTATGGAAGATATAAATTTGCATTTTACAGGTGATATGCATGCTATAACGGCGGCAAACAATCTATTATCAGCAATGATAGATAATCATATCCACCAGGGAAATGAACTTGATATAGATGTAACCAATATTGTCTGGAAACGTGTAGAAGATACAAATGACAGGGCACTTCGTAAGATTGTTGTAGGTATGGGAGGCAAGATAAATGGCATACCAAGAGAAGATGGTTTTATGATTACCGTTGCTTCTGAAGTTATGGCTATTTTGTGTCTTGCATCTGATTTGGAGGATTTAAAAAAACGTTTTGGAGAAATCATTATTGGCTATAACCGTAAAGGTGAGCCTGTTAAAGCTTCAGACCTTAATGCACAAGGGGCAATGGCAGCACTTATGAAAGATGCAATAAAACCTAATCTTGTACAAACTCTTGAGTATACACCATGTTTTATACACGGTGGACCGTTTGCGAATATAGCCCATGGATGTAACAGTATTCAGGCTACAAAACTTGCAATGAAGTTATCGGATTATACGATTACAGAGGCGGGTTTTGGTGCAGATCTGGGTGCTGAAAAGTTTATGGATATAAAGTGTCCTATGGCAGGAATAAGTCCTGATGCTGTTGTGATTGTTGCGACTGTACGTGCACTTAAATATAATGGAGGCGTTTCAAAAGCAGATTTAAAGATACCGAATGTAGATGCACTTAAAAAGGGTATAGTGAATCTGGAAAAGCATATAGAAAATATGAAATCTTTTGGAGTGCCTGTTGTGGTGGCTGTAAATAGATTTGATACAGATAGTGAAGAAGAACTTAATACAGTTATTGAAAAGTGTAATGAACTTGGTGCTTCATGTGCTTTGAGTGAAGTATTTGCTAAAGGCGGCGAGGGCGGCATTGAACTTGCTGAAAAAGTTATACAGGCAATCGACAGCGAGAAGACTGAATTTAAAGTGGCGTATGATGTCAATATGTCAATAAAGGACAAGATACATACATTAGTAACAAAAATATATGGCGGAAACGGTGCTGTATATACAGCAAAAGCTGAAAAACAGATTAAAAAGCTTGAAGAATTGGGACTTGATAAAAAGCCGGTGTGTATGGCAAAAACTCAGTATTCTTTCTCTGATAATGCTAAACTTTTAGGTAGACCGGAAAATTTTGATATAACGGTTAGCAACGTAAGAGTTTCAAATGGTGCCGGATTTATAGTTGTTGAAACAGGTAATATTATGGTAATGCCGGGATTACCTAAAGTACCGGCTGCAAATAATATTGATATTGATAACAGCGGAAAGATAACAGGATTGTTTTAATATGGAATATATTTCAAATAGTTATGAAGATACGCAGATAATAGCGGCAGATTTTTCAAAAGGACTTAAATCAGGTGATGTAATATGTATGTACGGTGACCTTGGAGCGGGTAAAACGGCATTTGTACAAGGTCTTGCAAAGGGATTGGGTATTCAGGAACCAATTACGAGTCCTACTTTTACAATAGTGAACGAATACAGCGGAAGATTGATGTTATATCATTTTGACGTGTATCGCATTGCAGACAGTGATGAAATGTTTGAGATAGGCTACGATGAGTATATTGATGGCGATGGGGTATGCGTAATAGAATGGCCTCAGCTTATCAGTGATATTTTACCAAAGCAGCGGTACGAAATTACTATATCTAAAGATTACAACGAAAGTGAAGATTATAGGAAAATTAAGATTGAGAGGCTTGAAAGATGAGAATACTTGCTTTAGATACCTCATCAAATACGGCAACTGCTGCTGTTATGGAAGATGATGTACTTTTAGGGGAATATATTTTAAATCATAAAAAAACACATTCTCAAAAAATTATGATAATGATAGAAAGACTTCTTGATGACTTAGAACTTGAAGTTTCGGATATCGACTATTTTGCTGCTGCTGTAGGCCCAGGTTCGTTTACAGGACTTCGTATTGGTGTTGAAACTGTAAAGGCTTTAGCTCATGCTGTAAATAAACCGGTTGTAAGTGTTGGTACGCTTGAGGCGCTTGCTTATAATGTTCCAAATACAGATTATATAGTTGTCCCAATTATGGATGCAAGACGTAATAATGTATATGCGGCAAGTTATATTTGGGATGAAGAATTAAAAGAATTAGGCGGCAGCGAGGCAATGTCTATAGATGAATGTATAGACAGCTGCGGCGAATTTCTTGAAACTATGTTTGTAGGTGACGGTGTATTTACTTACCGTGATTATATTAATGAAAAAATGGGGGACAAAGCTATATTTCCTCCTGCTAATTGCTTATCTGCAAAGGCATCATCAGTTGCAGCGGCAGCATTTAGTAAAATTAAAAAAGATGAAGTTCAATCTTATATTGAAATGAAACCGTATTATATAAAAAAATCTCAGGCAGAACGTGAACTGGAAGAAAGAGAAAAGAAGGAGAGTAACAAATGATAGGTGTAGGCAGTGACCATGGTGGATTTGAGTTAAAGGGACATATAATTGAGCATTTAAAGTCTAAGGGAATTGAATTTAAAGATTTTGGTGTATATAATGAGGATAGTGTTGATTATCCAGACTGTGCAAAACCGGTATGCAGTGCTGTTTTAAATGGTGAATGTGAATGTGGCATACTTATTTGCGGTACAGGTATTGGGATATCAATGGCTGCAAATAAATTTAAAGGCATAAGAGCTGCACTGTGTGGCGATGTATTCAGTGCGAAAATGGCAAAAGAACATAATAATGCTAATATTATATGTCTTGGAGGCCGTGTAACAGGCAGTGAACTTGCCAAGATGATTGTAGATACCTATCTTGAAGCTACATTTCAAGGCGGCAGACATGCTGAAAGAGTAAAGAAAATACATGAAATAGAGAATATGTAAAAATCGGCTTAAAAGCCGATTTTTATTTAACGATCAAATATTTTTTTCTGTGCTTCTTTGTGATAGTTTACGATGTCGTTGTATGAATCAAGTTCGTATTCATTAATTGGAGCTCGTGCCATAAGTCCTGTACATTCGTGTGAAGAAGATGTTGGAATAGAACTTGATTCTGAAATATCCATGTGAAAAATAACGTGATCTTTCTTATTCATATCAATCTCCATAGCCTTTCTGCCCACAAAATAGTAGTTGTACTGTTATCGTGAGCTGATAACGTACATTAAATTATTTTGTGTTTTTAGTATAGGAGATTGACAGTAAAATATACAAAAATACTGCTGATCATTTGTCAGCAGTATTTTCTTTAATTTCTAAATCTTCAGGAGTTTCTAAGGTAATGTTGCCTATTGTGGCACTGCGAAGTTCGTCAAGAACCATATTAGCAGCTCTTTCCATATCAATTTCACCACCTGAAATGACAAAACCTCTTTTTCTTCCGATTTTTTCAAGTATTTCGTATCCTTTTAAATTGTCAACACTGTCAAGTTTATATCTCTTGCAAAGTTCGTCTGCGTAATTATCTCTTAAATATTCGCATAATTCATATGATAATAATTCAGTATTCATTATTTCATCACGTATTGCACCTGTAAACGCAAGACGCATAGCGACGGTTTGGTCATCAAATTTTGGTGGAAGAATACCGGGAGTGTCCAGCAGTTCTGCATCACCTTTAATACGCAGCCACTGTTTTCCGCGGGTGACACCTGGTTTATCACCTGTTTTGGTACTTGCTTTACCAACTAATCTGTTTATTAAACTTGATTTACCGACATTTGGAATGCCAACCATCATAATTTTAAGAGTCCTGTTTCGGCCTTTTTCTTTTTCACGGTTGATTTTTTCTTGTATAAGAGTACGAGCTTGTGATAAAACTTTGTTAATCCCCATACCGGTTGTACAGCTTATGGGAATGACAGTAAGACCTTGTTGTTTGTACCATTCAATCCATTTTGCTGTGCGAGTTTTATCTGCAAGATCTGATTTGTTTAAAACAAGTAATCTTGGCTTATTTTTTATTATATCATCAAAATTTGGATTACGCCCTGAAAAGGGAATACGTGCGTCGAGTATTTCGACAACAACATCTATCATCTTTAAGTTATCTTCAATCAAACGGCGTGTTTTTGTCATGTGACCGGGATACCATTGTAAATTTTCTAAATTTTGCATACGTCACCTCGAAATGTTATTTAGTTAAACTTATTGCATTTAGAGGCCATATTCTCACTTGAGATTTACCGAGAATTGCTTCTACCGGTACTGTACCCAACTCAGAAGAACGGCTGTCTTTACTGTTTGGACGATTATCACCCATTACAAACACACAACCCTCTTCAACTGTTAGAGGAAATTCAACAGTTGGATCGATAGACGAAGTAGTACCTTTATAATATGGCTCATCAAGAAGTGAACCATCAACATATACTTTACCGTCAACTAAATCGACAGTTTGCCCTTCCATTGCTATGACACGCTTTACGTAGTATTTTTTTTCAAGTTCATCAGGCATTGAACCTTGTGCAATAAACTTTTCAAACCATGAAAGTTCATCTTTATCTTTTGAAAGTGCTAATTTGTCGAAATATTCTTCTCTGTTCTTGTATTCACTGTCAAGAATTACAATATCACCTTGTTTGGGTGTATATCCAAGTTTTGTAACAATAAGTCTGTCGTTGTTCACAAGTGTAGGGAACATACTGGAACCGTCAACTCTTACTATATCGAATATAAATCCTTTAATGAGCATAGCAATAACTATGGCAATAGCCAAAGTATAAATCCATTCCCAAATTTCCTTTGCTAAGTTAAATTTTTTTGACGCTGATGTTGTTTCGTTTTTTTCTTCATGCTCGCTCATATTATTTACCTCCAAAACAAATTATATATATTAAATTATACTATACATATATTACTATAT
>CALXQE010000075.1 GCA_944390495.1 uncultured Clostridia bacterium | reverse complement strand
ACAATTTAGTAAATACGCACAAGGTGTTTATAATGTTACAACAGGACTGTTTGATATTTTTGTAGCAGTTGTTGCGTCGATATATATGCTTATAGATAAGGAAAGACTGCAAAAGGGAATAACACGTGGAATGACAATATTTCTTAAAGAACAAAAAACACAGTCTATTGTAAAGCATGCAAAACGTGTAAATGAAATTTTCACAAATTATATATACAGTAGATTAATGTGCAGTATTATAATGGCAATAGTTTGCAGTGCGGCACTTATGATTTTGAAAGTTAAATATGCCCTTGTTCTTGGTATTTTTATCGGTATGATGGATATGATACCTTATTTTGGTTCTATTATTTCAAGTATCATAGGTATTATAATAACGTTTATGACAGGCGGAATATGGAAAGGTATTTGGACTGCTGTTGTGCTTATTATACTTCAGCAAATTGACGGTAATTTGCTCGGACCTAAGATTATGGGTGATTCTCTTGAAATGAGACCTCTGTGGATTATATTTGCCGTATCAGTAGGAGGAACTTTATTTGGATTTTTGGGAATGTTGTTCTCTGTACCGGTACTTGCAATAGTAAGGGCTGTATTTACCGAATATGTAGATAATAAGGAACAGTCTAATATATTAGCGGAGGACGGTGACAGTAATGGCTAACCGTGTTGGAATTGTAGGCGGCGGTGCGGCAGGTTTGGTTGCGGCGATTGCCGCTGCACAGAAAGGTGCAAGTGTTACGGTGTTTGAAGGCGGTGACAGAGTAGGCAGAAAAATCCTTGCTACCGGTAACGGACGCTGTAATATGACGAATATTAATGCAGATTTAAAACATTATCACGGAAAAAGACCTGAATTTATTTTTGGTGCTAAAAATCGTTTTTGGGTTGATGAAACCCTTGAATTTTTTTCAAATCTTGGCATAGTGGCAAAGACTGAAGACGATGGCAAAGTATATCCGTATTCAGATCAGGCATCGGCTGTACTTGATGTTTTAAGGTATAAAACGGAAGCACATGGGATAAAATATATAACAGGTTTTGAAGTGTCAGACGTATAAAAAAAAAAAAAAGGCTTTGCTGTAACTGCTTATAACGGCAGGGTAGAATATGTTGATAAGGTTATTATAGCAACAGGAGGCAAGGCTGCACCTAATTTAGGCTCTAAGGGTGTAGGATACGACATTTTAAAAGGGTTCGGTCATCATATAACAAAGCTTTATCCGTCTTTGGTACAAATTAAGACGGAAACAACTGTTGTAAGAAAGCTTAAAGGAATCAAACTTAATGCAAATGTAACTCTTGGCACAGAAACAGAGTATGGTGAAGTTTTGTTTACAGAATACGGAATTTCAGGACCGGCAATATTTTCACTTTCATCAAGGCTTGATAATCAGACTGAAATATCACTTGATATAATGCCGGAGTACCCTTACGATAAAGTTTGTGAAATGATTTATATAAGAATGTGCCAAAATCCTAACTTGCCCCTTGAAAATTTCTTTGTTGGAATGCTTAATAAACGTGTTGGACAGGCACTTTTAAAGTATTGTAAAGTAGAACCTTTGTCACGTTACTCAGTAACAATGAGTGAAAAAGAGGTAGAGCGTATCTGCAAGACAATAAAGTGCTGGAATTTTAAGATTGAAGGTACAATGTCATGGAACAATGCACAGGTCACTAAGGGCGGTGCGGTTACAGATGAATTTAATCCTAATACGATGGAATCAAAATATGAAAAAGGTTTGTATGCAGCCGGTGAGGTTCTTGATATAGACGGTGACTGCGGCGGTTATAACTTGCAGTGGGCGTGGTCGTCGGGGTATATTGCAGGCAGTGAAGCAGGGGAAGGCGGAGATGATTTATGAGAGATTCTATGAAAATGACGGTAAAATATCAGTTTATATTTATGCTGCTTATGCAGGTTGCAGCATCAGGTGTAACATTTGTATTTGGATTAGTTGCATTTTGGTATTTTACAAATATACCTGTTGTAAAGGAAATTCTTTCAGTGGTATTGATTGCAGTGAATTTTGCAATGCTTTATATTTATGCTAAAAAATTTGCAATCCTTGACAATAAGCCGTATACTCCGATAAAACCAAGTAAGCTTAAGGGTGCACTTTTTGGTGTGGCTATTTCCTGTGTTACTGTAATTTTAATGATAATGTTTAAATTTATATGGACAAATTATTCCGGTGAAACAGGCTTAGTAGGTGTAATTCCAACTGTTTTGAATTTTGTATTTTATTATTGGAGTTTCCCGTATAACGGAATTATGGGGCTTTCACAGGGCGTCTATACTATCTACTCGGCAGCGGCAATGATTATAGTACCTATACTGGCAACGACTATTGGATACATATTCGGATGCAAGAAAATAGAAATTTCAGAGAAATTTGAAGAATTTATGTATGAGCAGGAATAATTGTTGAAAAAGCACAAAAGACAGTGGTTAAAAAGGAAAATAAATATTGTTATATTGTTGAAATTATTCAAAATGTATGGTATAATATAACCATTGCATAAAAGGACGTTTTTAGCTTATGAGTAATAAATCAGAAAATAAATTTCATATATTTTCCGGACATTTCGGAAGCGGTAAAACAGAAGTGGCACTGAATTTTGCGATAAAGCTTAAAAAGGCAGGGAAAAAGGTTACAATAGTTGATTTTGATATTGTAAATCCTTATTTTCGTACCAATGATGCCTCAAAAATACTTGAAGATAACGGCATAAAATTAGTTGTAAATAATTATGCGTCAACAAATCTTGATATGCCTACTGTACCTTTAAATATTATGAGTGTATTTGACAGTGATGACGATGTTGTTATTTTTGATGTGGGCGGTGATGACGACGGTGCATTGGCACTTGGTCAGTACAGACAGTATTTTGAAAAACAAGGGTATTATATGCACTTTGTTGTAAATACAAAACGTCCGCTTACAGAAACGGCTGAAGATTTTATCGAGATGAAAGAGCGTATTGAAGCAGCTTCAAGACTGAAATTTACAGATATATATAATAACACTAATTTAGGAAATATAACTGATGAAAATACGTTATTATCAAATTACGATGAAATAAAAAAGTTGTCAAAGTTAATGGGTATTCCTATAAGCAAAAACTGCGGCATTAAAAAAGCACTTTTGAATATACCGGAAAATTTGAAAGACACAATATTTGAGATGAATATAAACATTCCAAAACCTTGGGAGATATAATAAATTTATCGGAAAGGAAATGGTTTTAAGATGAAGAATGTAATCTTCAACGAGGAAAGATGCAAAAGCTGTGGGCTTTGCGTCAATGTATGTCCAAAAAAGATATTACAGATTTCTAAGGACAAAATGAATGATAAGGGTTACCGTCCTGCCGAAATTATAGACAGGGAAAAGTGCATAGGTTGTGCGTTTTGTGCAACTATGTGTCCGGATGCGGCAATAACTGTGGAGGAGGACTAAAAAATGAGCGAAAAAGTTTTAATGAAAGGTAACGAGGCAATCGGCGAGGCTGCTATTCGTTCAGGGTGCAGACATTTCTTCGGCTACCCCATAACTCCACAAACAGAGCTGTCTGCATATATGGCAAAGAAAATGCCTAAAATAGGCGGTGTATTTTTGCAGGCGGAGAGTGAAGTTGCTGCTATAAATATGGTTTACGGTGCAGCGTCGGCAGGTGTAAGAGCTATGACAAGTTCTTCAAGTCCCGGTATAAGCTTAAAGTCAGAGGGACTAAGCTACATAGCTGCGGCAGATCTTCCATGCGTAGTCGTAAATATGGTTAGAGGAGGCCCCGGACTTGGAGGTATTCAGCCGGCTCAATCCGACTATTTCCAGGCAACACGCGGCGGCGGACATGGTGACTACCATCTTATTGTACTTGCACCTAACAGCGTACAGGAATTGGCATATTTAACGGCTGAAGCATTTAACTTATCTGAGGAGTACAGAATTCCGGCTATGATTTTAGGTGACGGTACTATCGGTCAAATGATGGAACCAGTTGATTTTGATTTGATTCCGGAACCTGTATATGCACAAAAGCCATGGGCAACGAACGGTACAGAAGGTAAGCGTGAAAAGAACGTAACGGAAACACTTTTCCTTGAACCGTCAGAACTTGAGGAAAGAGTATTTGAAAGAGAAAAGAAATACGACGTTGTAAGGGAAAATCTTCAAAGATATAAATCACATGATACAGATGATGCAGATATAATAATCGTGTCATACGGACTTACATCAAGGGTTGTCGAAACAGCAGTTAAAATTCTTAGAAGCGAAGGAATAAAGGCTGGTGCAATAAGACCTATTACACTTTGGCCATTCCCTGAAAAAGTGTTTAAAGAGGTACATCCTAAGGCATTTTTATCAGTTGAAATGAGTATGGGACAGATGGTTGAAGATGTGAAATTAGCATGTGATTGCAGTGTACCGGTACATTTCTTCGGTCGTACAGGCGGTGTTATACCAACACCTGATGAAGTTGTAAATAAGGTTAAAGAAATCCTAAAGGAGGTAGAGTGATATGTCAAAAACTATATATGAAAAGCCTCACTCACTTACCGAAACTAACTTTCATTACTGCCCGGGATGTTCACACGGTATTGTTCATAAACTTGTATGTGAGGTTATAGATGAACTTGAAATTGAAGGTAAAACTATTGCAGTTGAACCGGTAGGCTGTGCAGTAACGGCACATAATTATTTTAATTTTGATGTGGTTCAGGCAGCACACGGACGTGCACCGGCTGTTGCAACAGGTCTTAAACGTGCTTTGCCGGACAGAGTTGTTTTCACATACCAAGGTGACGGCGACCTTGCGTCTATCGGTACAGCTGAAACAGTGCATAGTGCAACAAGAGGCGAGAATATAACAGTAATATTTATTAATAATACAATTTACGGAATGACAGGCGGTCAAATGGCACCGACATCACTTCCGGGACAAGTTACTCAGACTTCACCATACGGCCGTGATACACATACGCAGGGGTATCCTGTAAGAATATGTGAAATGCTTGCAACACTTGACGGTCCGTCATATATCGCAAGAGTGTCAACAGACTCAGTACCTCATATTAAAGAGGCTAAAAAGGCTATAAAAAAGGCATTTGAAAATCAGGTTAACGGTAAAGGATTTTCAATCGTTGAAATACTTTCTACATGCCCTACTAACTGGGGTATGTCGCCGGTTGAAGCTATGGAAAGACTCAGAAAAGAAATGATTCCATACTATCCTCTTGGAGTGTTTAAGGATGTCGAGGAGGTAAATGAATAATGAAAAACGGTGAAGTTATACTTGCCGGCTTCGGCGGACAAGGAATTTTGTTTATGGGTAAAATATTGGCATTTGCAGCAATGATTGAGGGTAAAAAGCTTTCTTGGCTGCCGTCATACGGCCCTGAAATGAGAGGCGGTACTGCAAACTGTCACGTTATTATAGATGATAACGAAATAGGTTCACCTATTGTTACAAGACCTAATATACTTGTTGCAATGAACAAGCCGTCACTTGATAAATTTGAAGATACAGTATTAGAAGGCGGATATATATTTGTAGACAAGTCGCTAATCGACAGAAATGTTAAAAGAGATGACGTTAAAACTATCTATATAGACGCTACAAAAATAGCCGATGATTTGGGAAATAAGGGCTTAGCTAATATGGTAATGCTTGGATCTTTGTTAAAAGCAACAGATATTTTTACCATAGATGAAATTGAAGATACAATGAAAAAGTCACTTCCGAAAAGTAAGCAGGCACTTGTTGAGTCAAATATGAAAGCGGTCAAAGAGGGTTACAGCTTGGTTTAAATTACGTGAAAGGAGAATGGGTAATGGCAGCTGCAAAAAAGAGAAAGTTACTTATGTATAACGGTAAACCGCTTATAAAATGCGGTAAAAGAATTTACTATGGAAATCTTGAAGATAAGCTTATACTTGTGCTTGATATAGAAGAAACAAAAGCTAATAAAGATATTGATGTATCTACTAAGATTCGTGTACAGGTTATGGACAATACCGGAGAATTCGGTAAAGGTCAGGTATATAGAAAAGGTGAGAGAGAAAACCTATATAAAGCACTTGATATTGGAGAATGGTGGCTAAAGGACGCACTTGAAAGTATGACTGCGTAAAAATAAAACTGTCGGTAACGTTATTTACCGGCAGTTTTTTCATGTTTATGCGTACTTGATTTATTTTTAAATTTACGGTATAATGTAAACATAAATGAGTAAGGAGATAATATATGGCACTGTACGCAATAGCGGATTTACATTTACCACTCGGTATTGATAAGCCTATGGATATATTCGGTAAGGCGTGGGAAAATTACGTTGAACGTCTTGAAGATAATTGGCAGAGCAATATAAAAGATACGGATATTGTGGTTTTACCCGGAGATTTTTCGTGGGCAACGTACCTTGAACAGAGTACAAAAGATTTTGAGTTTTTACATAAACTTAACGGTAGGAAAATACTGTCAAAGGGTAACCACGATTACTGGTGGACTACTATGAATAAAATGCGTGAGTTTACTGCAAAAAACGGATTTGATGATATAGACTTTTTGCAAAACAACTCCTTTGTATATGAAGGAATAGGTATTTGCGGTACAAGAGGCTGGATTCACCCCGCATGGGACAATTTCGGCGGTGAGGACAGAAAAATTTTTGACAGGGAAGTATTAAGACTTGAATTATCACTAAAACACGCAGGAGATTTGAGTGAAATATATGTATTTACTCATTATCCGCCTATGTCTACTGCATTGGAGAGTAACGCTTTTACAGATATGATGAAACAGTATCCTGTTACAAAGTGTATTTACGGACATTTACACAGTGCGTCACATAGAAATGCTGTAAACGGTGTTGTAGACGGAATTGAATATAAGCTTGTATCTGGTGACTATGTAGGTTTTAATCCTGTGAAAATACATGATTAGGAGGAAAAACAGTGAAAATTATGATTGCGTCTGACATACATGGGACAGCATATGATGCGGAAAAAAAGGTAGAAGCGTATAAAAGTGAGGGAGCAAAAAAGCTAGTAC
>CALXQE010000074.1 GCA_944390495.1 uncultured Clostridia bacterium | reverse complement strand
AAATTATGGCTGTATCATCTGACGGCGAAAAAACAGAAATTCAAAACACAGAACAATCTATCACTTCCGATACTTCCCAAACAGTAGAAGTCACATGTGATATTTCCGAAATCCCATCAGGTACTGCTAAGCTTGTTACAGATATTACATCATCGGAAGATACTAAAACATATTCTTCCGGTGAAGTACCTGTTGTAGATTATGAAGTAGTAATGCCTGTGCAGTCTCCTGCCGATTCAAATGATACAACATTTGGGGTACATGACCCATCAATCGTAAAATACCCTGATGATCCTACATACTATGTTTATTCATCACATCATTTGATATTTACATCTAAAGATTTAATACACTGGAAAAAATATGACTTTGCAAATCAGCTTGTAAAAGACATGGCTCCAAAAACCTGCCAGTTTATTATAGATAATATTGACAGCAATGTAAACGGCACTTACTGGGCTCCCGATGTTATTTACAAGGAAGGCGATGATCATCCTTATTGGATGTATATTTCAGTATCCTGTGGTCTTGGAGGAAGAAATTCAGCTATCGGTCTTGTCAAATCAGATAATCCGCTGTTTTGGGCTGATCCGACATCTGATATAGTCGATGAAGGTGTTGTTTTTGCAACAAAACAACAAAGCGGATACAAAACAAATGCCATTGATACAAATATTTATACCGATTCAAACGGCAAACAATATTTTATATGGGGTTCTTTCTGGCAGGGCATTCAAGGTGCAATGCTTAAAAAAGATGGTTTTGTAGAAGGTATAAACTATACATCACCTCAAACAATACTTTCTTCTTCTATGAATTTCGGTAAATCACTGTTTGAACAGAGAAACGGAACTGCAGGTCCTGAAGGTGCATGGACAATAGAACACGGTGATTACCGCTATATGTTCACATCTTACGGCTGGCTTGGTTCAAACTATAATACCAGAATTGCAAGAAGCCCGCTTTCAACTGACCTTAGCACTGTTTTATCAACACCTTCCGGTAACGATACTTCATTTGTTGATGCTAACAGAGTAACTGTAGGTACTGAATATTCAGAGGGCAGCAACTCAATGCCATCAGGTTACAAACTTATAGGTTCATATCGTCTTGGTGAAGGTCAATCAAATACTATCGAAAAAGGTAGTGACGGAAACTATTTTGTTTCATACAAAGACGGCGATGCACATGTATATTACGGTCCTGGTCATAACAGTGCCATAAAGGCAGACGACGGAAATTATTATTATGTTTCACATACAAGAAAAGATTATGTAGAAGGTGCTGCATGGCTTCAGGTACGTAAAATGCTATGGACTGAGGACGGCTGGCCTGTTGTATCACCTATCACTTATGCAGGTGAAAAAGAACAGAAACTTCCTTATGAGCTTATTCCTGGAACATACGATTTTGCATCTGTAGGTCATACAAAGCGTGACGGCGGTTCAATTCAGGCAAGAAACTTTGACCTTCCAGTATTATCTTCAAAAATCACATTAAATGATGACGGTACGCTTGATGACGGTCTTGGAACATGGGAATATGATGGTGACCACACAGTTACAATCTCATTTACAAAAGACGGCGACGAAAGCAAAGACGAGTTTTATAAATCAGGTGACGTTGTAAAAATGTATGCACTTCTTGGCTACAACAAAGACGAAAGCCGATACGAAATGGCTCTTACCGGTATCGACCAAAACCACATCACCCAATTTGCTACAAAAGCAATGGTTTCTGAGCCTGTATATTCAGACTCACAAACAATAACATCTGATGTGACAACTGTTTCAAAGAGCACATCAAACAACCCTATCCTTGGATTTGATGAAAATAATGATATGATGTACGGCGGCGATCCGGCAGCCTTAGTTGACGGTGATACTGTATATATTTATGTGGGACATGATATTTCATCTTCAGATAGTTACGTTATGTCTGAGTGGGTATGCTATTCTTCAAAAAATATGACAGACTGGACTTATGAAGGTCCTGTTATGAGTGCAACTGACATCTCATGGAGAAATGATAATACATCTGCATGGGCAAGCCAAGCTGTAAAATATAATGATAAGTATTATTTGTATTACTGCACTTGGGATAAAACCTCCAACGGCAAGCAGTCAATCGGTGTAGCTGTTTCTGACAGTCCTACAGGTCCGTTTAAAGATATTGGTCAGCCACTTGTTAAAGGTACATTCACTGAACCTGAAACAAATGCGTGGGATGACATTGACCCAACAGTTCTTATAGATACTGACGAAAACGGCATTGAACACAGATATCTTGCATGGGGTAACAGCAGATTCTATATATGTGAGCTTAACGAGGATATGATATCTATTAAAGACCTTGACGATGACGGCGAAATTGTAATGCACCTTGACGTTAAGGAACGCAAAATCAAATCTTTAGGCTCAAATGTCTTTACAGAAGCTCCGTGGCTGTATAAGCGTGACGGCAAATACTATTTATTCTTTGCTATGAACTGGCGTGAAGAAATGGCTTACGCAATGGCAGACGACCCAATGGGCAGATGGGACTTTAAACAAACTATTATGCCTCCTACCGCTACTTCAAATACAAATCATCCTGCGGTAATTGACTTTAACGGAAAGACATACTTTATCTATCACAACGGTATGCTTCCTAACGGTTCAGGTTACAGAAGAAGTGTTTGTATTCAGGAGCTTGAATTTGATGAAAACGGATATATCTATCCTCTTACAGAGCTTTCAATAGGTCTTGGAGGCACTGCAAACACATTAAAAGCTGCAAACAACCTATACCTTGCACACGAGGAATTTACTAATCCACTTTCGGATTCATCATATCCCCTATCACTTGCCCTTACCGGTATTGACAGCGAGGACGGCTACAACAGTGCTTGGGAAATTGTTGATGCAAAATATGTACCTGACAGTGAAAATGCTGAAAATTATGTTTCTATTCAATCTGTAAATAAACCTGGATTATACATTGCTGTTAAAGACGGTAATATAGTCCTTACTCAGGATTATGATGGTAATCAAGGTCAAAGCATGAGCTTTAAAACTGTTAAAGGCTTAGATGGAAGTGAAAATACTGTTTCATTTGAATCTGTCTTAGAAAATGGAAAATATATAACAGTTTCATCTACAGGTGCATCACTTACATACGGTCTAAATGCAGCTGATTCAAGTTTCAGTATTGGAGCTATAACACCTGTAGCTAAAAATGAAATTAATGTTGCCGATGTAGAACCTGAATATGGTCCGTCAGAGCCGGTAGATAACAACCTTGATTCTCTTACACCTATGACTATAATGACTACAACAAATGATCCACAAGTCAATGAATCTATTGACGGCGTTATATTATACATGAATCCACGAAATGGTACCGACTCATCTACATCATGGTCTATTGCTTCAGGTGGTGTAACAGGCAATGCACTTGTAATGACAAACGGCAGATTTGTAAGCGGAAGCCGTGGCCCGTGTTTCCAGCTTGCTACGCCTTCAATACCTGATGGTGCAACGGTAACAGGTTCATTTATGGTTAAGCTCGGTGACAGCACAAATGCCAAATTATTTATGAACGATTCTCATTCCGTTCAGGCAAAATCATCGGTTAGCGGTGTATCTGCATCTGACTGGGCAGAAATCAAAACAACTATCAAAAATGATGGTGATACATACTTTAGAACTATATATGTAAATGGCACTGAAATACAAAGTGACTATATAGGTTCTTTCCCTATATTCTGGGGTACTGATGTTAACGAAACATACTCTAAGCTTTACTTCGATAATATAAATATCAGCACAGACTTCATTGTTCCTGGAATGGAAGCTTCAATTTCCCAGCCTTATTTTACAAGTGATAACGTAATGTTCACTTTAAATAATGCAACTATATACGGCTCTGTTACAGCTATGGTAGCAGAATATTCTATGGAAGATAAGCTTGTTAAATTTGGAAATGCTGAAAATATAGATATAACTTCATCAAGTCAGCTTATTTCTGTTCCTTATACTAAAGAGAGTGAAGAAAACACAGTAAAAGTTTATGTATGGCATAATATGAATGATATGATTCCTGCGGCAGAGCCGACAGAAGTAACATCTACCGAAAATCCAAATAAAGTACCTGAAGGATATACGTCATACTTTGCTTTTGAAGATACCCTTACAGACAGCGTAACTAATATTGAAGGTACAACAGTTGGTTCAAAAGCCAACTTAGCAGCTTCATCTTCAACAGCATCATACGCTGAAGGATATAATGGAAAAGCTGTTTCATTTACAGGAAACGGCAGTGACGGTGTAAACCTTGGTAGAGTTATAACAAACAGCAGCTATACAATTTCATTTAAGGTGAAAGCAAATGAATTTACTCAACACACTGCCGGCGTATTTATAGATGCTGATGGCGGTACTAAATGGGTAAGTGCTCCAATAGGTTGGCAAACAGGTGGAAAATTAATGATATGGTCAAATAACGGCAGTGGTTATATTGACAATGTTTCAAACTATACAGCACAAACAAATAAATGGTATCAAATTACAATAGCTACCGAAGGTGAAAACTCTACCATGTATGTTGATGGTGTTAATGTAGGCAGTGGTCCTGTTGCAGATGTTGTAAGCGAAAATACAAACACATATCTTGCTGTAAACTACTGGGATACTCCATTTAACGGCTATATAGATGATTTGTATATCTACAACGGTAAGACGCTATCAGCAGATGAAGTATATGAACTTTATCTTGCAACTTTATAAGATTTTAAAAAGAACAGCTTTTGGGCTGTTCTTTTTTTGCAAAGATTACATATAGTTTATACATTCGTTTTCTTTTCATTGACTTTTTTTGATAAGGCTGATATTATATTTATATAATATATAAACGAGGTGCTTTTCAATGAAAAAAATTTTATTTTTCGGCGATTCAAATACATGGGGACATGACCCAAAGGACGGAACAAGACTTGAAAAACGCTGGACAGTTTTATTAAAAGAACTATTACCTGATTGTATGATATGTGATGACGGAGTATGTGGTCGTGCAACTAAATATCGTGTACCCGACAATGAAGAAACTGATGGAATTACCATATTTAAGAAAAAATATCTTAATGGGGAAAGCGATTACGACCTTGTTGTAATTATGCTTGGAACAAACGATACATTAAATTGTAACGATTATACTCCTTTAGAAACTGCTGAAAATCTTAGAACAATGATAAGTGCATACAGAAAAATGTATGGTGATACAAAATTTTTACTTGTATCCCCTATCCATATTGACAAGTGCTGTATGAATCATCCTATTTTCAGTGAACTATACAGTATGAAATCAGTTGATGAGTCCAAAGAATTTGCAAAATATATATCCAAAATTGCATCTGAAGAAAGTACATTTTTTATGGACGCCTCAAAGTATGCGTCACCTTCACCCATTGATGGTATCCACATGGATGAAGAAGAACATCAAAAATTAAGCGAAGCCTTTAAAAAGGAGATTATATCAATCTTAAGCTAAAAAGGAGTAATTTAATATGATACGAATTTCAGATATTAAACTGGGTCTTGATGATACAGAATCTGATTTAAGAAAAAAAGTATATAAACTTCTCGGTACAAATAATATTAAACATTTTGAAATATCAAAGAAATCAATTGACGCACGAAAAAAACCAAATATTTACTATGTATATTCCGTTGATGTAGAAGTTACAAACGAACATCAAGTCTTGAAAAAAGTTAAAAATGCACAAAAAATAGAGAAAAAAAATTACACATTTCCTAAAGGAACCATACCTGATAAACCTATTGTTGTCGTTGGAACAGGTCCTGCTGGACTTATGTGCGGACTGACTCTTGCACAAAATGGATATAAGGTAATAATGCTTGAAAGAGGTAAATGCGTTGAAGAAAGAAAAAAAGATGTTGATGCATTTTGGGAAGCAGGATTTTTAAATCCCGAGTCAAATGTACAATTCGGCGAGGGCGGTGCAGGTACTTTTTCAGACGGTAAGCTTACAACAGGTATAAAAGATTTCAGAATAAGAAAAGTACTTGAGGAATTTTATAGACACGGTGCCCCTAAAGAAATACTCTACTATTCAAGACCTCACGTCGGTACTGACAATCTTTTTATAATGGTTGCTTCTATCCGTGAAGAAATAAAACGTCTTGGCGGAGAAGTCAGATTTTCAAACAAACTCGTCAACATAAAAACTTTAAATGGTTCTGTATGCGGTGCTGTTGTTCAAAGTGAAAGCGGAGAATATGAAATAGAAACAGAAAATATAGTCCTTGCAATAGGACATAGTGCAAGAGATACTTTTAAGATTCTTTATAACAGAAATATCGCAATGGAGCAAAAAAGTTTTTCTGTCGGTGCAAGAATCGAACATAGCCAGAACATGATTAATATAAGCCAATACGGTAAACAGCATAAACATCTTCCTGCTGCCGATTATAAAATGGCAGTACATTTAGAAAACGGCAGAGGTGTATATACTTTCTGTATGTGTCCGGGTGGTACGGTAGTGGCATCAGCTTCAGAGGACGGCGGAGTGGTGACTAACGGTATGAGTTATTTTGCACGTGATGGTAAAAATTCAAACAGTGCTGTCCTGGTAAACGTTACACCTGATGATTTTAAAACATCTGACCCCCTTGCAGGAATGTATTTTCAACGCGAAATTGAGCAGCGTGCCTATGAATTAGGAGGCAACAATTACAATGCACCATGTCAGCTTGTGGGTGATTTTCTCGGTTTGTGTCATGACACAAAAAAGCACGTAGAACCAACATACCGTCCCGGTGTTGTATGGACAAGCTTAGATGATATATTTCCGAAATTTATAACTGATTCAATGCGTGAAGCTATTGTTAAAATGAATAACAAACTTCATGGTTTTGCTGATCCCGGTGCCGTTTTAACAGCTCCTGAAACCCGTTCCTCCTCCCCTGTCAAAATCATTCGCGACAAAAAAACAATGCAGTCCAACATAAAGGGACTGTATCCTTGCGGCGAAGGAGCAGGATATGCAGGTGGAATTATGTCAGCCGCAGTAGACGGCATAAAAACAGCTGAAATGATAGCAATAAATAACAATATATAACTTTAAAGGCATGATAAACAGTCATCATGCCTTTAATTATTTTAAAATAACATTTTATGTTCTTCTATACTCTGATGGAGATACGCCATGTACCTCTTTAAATATTCTTGTCATGTGTGCAGTTGATGAGAATCCAGTTCTTTTTGCTATTTCATGCAATGGTAAACCACTATGTGAGAGCAACTCATGTGCTTTAGCCGCTCTCAATCTATTTAAGTAGTGGCTAAATGAATCTCCTGTTATATACCTAAATGATCGGTAAAAATTGGATTTACTCATATGTGCAAGTTTCATCATATCGTTAGGTGATATATTTTCCATATAATGCAAATCTATATACATTAATACATCGTAAATTTCCGAATCAGAAATTTTTGATAAATCAGCAAGACTTAGCATTTCCGGTGCGTTATCTAACATACGAACAATCCTATCCATAAGTCTGTATACTTCCATATATGCAAGCTTTCTTCCCCTGGTAATACCCCTCTTATTCATATCCATATACTCATTTAAATTTTTTATATGTGCTAAAATAATTTCCATTTGATTTTCATTAAGACCCATAATACATGATGATATTTCATTCATAACACTTTCTATTTCCTGCTGACGTAAAAAACTGTTAAATATTTTGCTTGAAAAATTTATAAGATGGCGACTATATGATTTTTCATCCTTTGTTTTCTGTGCTGCATGAAATATGTGCGGTGATATTATGCATAGACTCCTCGGCTTCAAAAGATATTTATCGTGCTGAAAAAATATCTCCCTCATTCCTTCTGTCATCAAATATATCTCATATCCATCATGATAATGCGGACGTGTCATACTATGTCCCTTTGTATTATGAGCATAACTATATTCTAATACATCAGTAGCTTGAAACATTGGCGTTTTCATATTTTCCCCTCACATTCTATCCGTAGTATTATGATTGTATCATATATTAACTACCTTAACAAGGGAGTTTTTAAACGTTTTATTGAATAATGGGAGTATTTTAACTGAAATTGTATCACAAAGATGATATAATTAAATAAATAATATATATTATGTACTTAATCAAGGAGGATTGAAATGAAAAAGATTATTTCAGTATTATTGACATGTACTCTTATTTCAAGCTGTGTTCCATTACTTGCAACAGCTGAAGAAAATATTGATACCGCCGCAGTATCAGGATACGTGTCAACAACAAGCGGCGAAGGTAAAATAACACTTGTTGACGAAGCATTTACTCCTACAATTTACGTTGATAACACCGATTACGAAGGTGTAGTCCGTGCTGTGGGAGATTTAAAAGAAGACATAACAAGTGTAACGGAAAAAGAACCAACGATTACCGATTCACAACAAGATGCCACTGTAATTGTAGGTACTATTGGTAAAAGTGCTGCCATAAATACGTTAATAAACGATGGTAAACTTGATGTTAGTAACGTAGAAGGAAAATGGGAAAGCTTTACTATTCAAAACGTGGATGGAGTCCTTGTCATTGCCGGCAGTGACAAACGTGGAACAATTTATGGTATTTATGATTTATCTGAAAAAATAGGTGTATCACCATGGAATTTCTGGGCTGATACTGTTTCAGGTCACGCCGATTCTCTGTATATTGATTTACCTGACAGTGGATACACGGAAGGCGAACCATCAGTGAAATACAGAGGTATTTTCCTAAATGATGAGTATAATATGTCGCAGTGGTCTACCTCAATGGGTAACTCAGGTAAAAACATGAACAATGAAACATATGAAAAAATATTTGAATTGCTTTTAAGATTAAAGGCTAACTACTTATGGCCTGCTATGCACAAATATTCAACTGCATTTAACGTAACTGAAAATAATGCAAAGCTTGCAGATATGTATGGAATAGTCATGGGTTCATCACACTGCGAACCTCTTCTTAGAAATAATCTTGGTGAGCTTTATACATACCAACAGGAATGGATTTCAGAAAATCCCGATAAACCTCTTTACATTAATACAGAAGATGACAGCGGTAACGATGTGTCTTGGATGTGGACTGATAAAGATAGCACAGGTCAGATGGTTTATAACAAAGAATTCTTAACTGATTACTGGCGTACACGCGTTGAAGAAAACAGCCAATACGAAAATACATATACTTTAGGTATGCGTGGTGTACATGACGGCAGATTCAACACTAACATGGATCAAAAAACAGCTATGACTGAAATTATTGCTGCACAGACACAAATTTTAACTGATACAGCTGTTCAAAACGGACAGGATATTTCAGACGTACCACAAATATTCATCCCATATAAAGAAATGCTTGATCTGTACAATGGCGGCTTAGAAATACCTGATTATGTAACTCTAATGTGGCCAGATGATAACTTCGGCTATATCCGTCAGCTTCCCACAGAAGCAGAACGTGAAAGAAGCGGCGGAGCAGGAATTTATTACCACCTTTCATATTTTGGCAGACCGACAAGCTATTTGTGGCTTGGTACAACTCAGCTTGGTCTTATTCGCGAAGAAATGACTAAGGCATACGATATGGGTGCTCAGAAAGTATGGGTTGCAAATGTAGGTGATTTAAAACCGGCAGAAACAGAAGTTGAATATTTCCTTGATCTTGCACGTGATGTTGAAAGTGTTAGAAACACTGAAATAAGCGATTGGCTAAAAAATAATGCAAAACGTGATTTTGGTTTTAATGATAAACAAGCGGCTGAATATGCTGATATTAAACTTGGTTACTACGAAATAGCAAATTCACGCAGACCTGAACACATGACAGAAGGAACATACTCATTAACTAATTTCGGCGATGAAGGACAAAAGGTACTTGACAAGTATAACGAGCTTGAAAGCCGTGCCGAAACACTATATAGCTCACTAAGTGACGCTAAAAAGCCATCTTTTTATGAACTCATGCTCTACCCTATAAGAAGTGCCTCAAATATGGCTGAAAAGTATATAAGCACCGATAAAGCAAACCAATATAATAGCAATAACTGGGGCAGTACTGTAAACAAATATGCTGCAAAGTCAGACGCTGCTTATGATTCTATTGTAAGTGATACAAACGAATATAATTCAATACTCGGCGGAAAATGGGATAAGATGATGAATCCATTTCAAAGGCAGCTTACAGGCTCCTTCGGCGGTCCAATTTCAGGCAAATTGACAAACCCATCCGTTTCATCATTATCATACACAGATATGGAAATTGTACCTGAGGGAAATGATAATCTTTCATTTACGCATTATTCGACTGAACCGAGATTTATTGACATAATTAATACAGGTTCAGGAAAATTCGATTGGACAGCCTCAACTACTGCACCTTGGATTACTATTAATAAAACAAGCGGTACTGTTGCTGATAATGACAGAATCCACGTTGGTGTTGATTTATCCAAAGCAGAATACGGAACAAATTCCGGCACTATCACATTTGAGCAGTATATAGGTGACACTATAATTAAAACTATTGATGTCACTGTTACACTTAATAACTCTGTTATAGAAAATATAGACGAAAAAACATACGTCGAATCCGACGGATACGTTTCAATAGAGGCCGAAAATTACAGTCAAAGCATAACTAACGGCGAATATGAATGGAAGATTGAAAAGGATTTCGGTCGCAGCGGTGACAGTGTCAAAATATATCCTAACACTGCAAAGAATGTTTCATCTCCCGGTATAAATAACAGTGCATACCTTGAATATAACGTATACTTTACTTCTGCCGGTACATTCCCTATTGATGTATATCGTATGCCTACACTAAACGAACTTTCAGGAAGTACAATGAGATGCCGTATAGGAATTGATGATGAAACACCTGTGCAGTTTAACGGAACAACAAAAACTACTGACAATTCAACCGGTACAGACTCCTGGGGAAAAGGTGTATTGCAAAATACCGAAATAATTTCAGGTACTATAACAGTATCCAGTCCGGGACTGCATACAATAAGATTATATAATGAATCAGCCGGATTTGTTCTTGACAAATTCGTAATAACAACCGGTGAAAAAGTTTCTTCATACTACGGAGCACCTGAAAGCTACAATACTACGTATAATAATGGAACTATTACTCTGCCTCAGCCTTCACAGCCTTCATCAGAACAAACTGGTGATATAGCTGCTTTGTTTGAACCTAAGGCTTTGATAACAAATATAAATCTAAATAACAGTATCAATGAAGGTATTGAAACAGACGGTAATACAATGACTGTTACATTAGCCTCAACTCTAACCAAAGATGCACAGTGCTATGTTGCTGTATATAACAGTAATGGAACACTTAGTCAAATTGCAAAATCAAATAATACTATTTTAGCAAACAGCGATGACAGAGTGTTTACTTTTGATACTGCATTTACCGAACCGTCAGATGGGTACATGAAAGCATTTATATGGACAGAAGATATGGAACCTGCATATAATACTCTCACAATGAAACCAGTTGACGAAACTGATTCATCAGAAACTATAAATGCATATATTGTAAAAATTGATAATATTGAAAACTGCATTGTCGTAGCAGCATCCTATGATGATAGAGGAAATATGATTGATTTTAAATATACTTCTGCCGATTTAACTGATACAGATATAAACAAATCAAAATCTATTGAAATAGTTAAACCTAATTTAACAGGAGCTTGTGAAGTTCAAATTATGGCTCTTAATGATTTAAGCGTATATGATGCTGTTGCTCCTGCCGTTACAGTTAGCTTAAATAATATTTCATTAATGGCATCATACGAAAATGGATATGCCTATCCGTCATCTAACTTAAAACCATATATCGGTAAAGAATCAGTATGTGTAATTTCTGAAGACGATAGTTTAGACAGCAGCGGAGTAGTTTATATTCGTCAAAATACAGTTGATGCAAATACTTATTCAAGTATACCATTTAATAAACAAGGTAAATTTGAACTTATTATTAAAATAGCAGGTGATGATACTCTAACCGAAACTCTAAGCACGATTAAAAACATCACTACCGATACTGATGAAATAACAACTAATATATACAGTCAAACATTTGATTCACAGCCCGCCGACGGAAAAGTTACAATCACCTCCCCTGCAATTTACGACAGTACATTTAATTGTGTCAAGATGACGTCAGAAAACACATCAGGCGGTGCTGTTACTGTTGATTTAGGCGAAGCAATAGAAACCACACAGGGTGATAAGATTACAATAAGTGCAGATATGGCACACGGTGAATTAAGCGGTAAATATATGAATTACGACATTATTGACAGCGACGGCAATTCAATAATAAGTGTAAAAATAAACCGTTATAATGATAAAGCTTCATCAATAAAAATAGGCGGAGTTGAACAAATTGAAGATGGCGGACAAAGCCCATCTTCTATACCTAAAATCGACAGGAACAATTCAAATCCTACCGGTAAATACGCAACATATACTGCAACTATTGATATTTCAACAAAAGAGGTTACGCTTGTTATTAATAACACAAACAAATACTCTGGAAAGTTACCTGATACAACATCTTACAATTTGCAAAAACTTAACTTTACAACAGATTATAATAATTCGTCAAGAACATGCTATATTGACAACATTTCAGTTTCTAAAACAAAGGGAAAGAGCTATACAATGTCATTTATTCCGACAGTATCAGGAAATGAAATTGAAGCAGAAAATATTACAGTAACAGACTCTCTTACAGGTAATAATATAGCTGCCGAAAGCGATGGCACATATAAACTTTGTGACGGTACATATAGTTATACAATATTTGCCGGAGGAAAAACTGTTACAAATACACTTGAACTATCCACTGCAACAGAATCAAAAATACTTCTTGTTGATATGGAAACAGGTGCAGTCAGTAAACCTTCTGAGCCGGAAGATAAGGCACATGTTACAATAGAATTTAAAGATACAGACGGTAACTACATAAAAGATAGTATAACTGTTTCTGATGACCTTAGAATAGGTGACAGCTATACTGTTCCTAAAGAATATTTAAGGGATTTTGTTATGACCGTTGGTGATGTTACTTCTGCTTATCAATACGTATCTGAAAGCTCTACCATTTCAAGCGAATCACTTGAAAAAGATAATATATTTACATTGGTATATAATATACTCGGAACATATAGTTACTATGAAGATTATGAGTCATACGATGTATCATCACATAACTGGAAATCAGGTGCTCAAGCTGTAAAACCAACGATAGTCACAGATAACGGAAATAGTTACTTAAATTATGTATCTAACGGAAATACACACGGAGCATACGAACTATTTAATGCCCCTATTAACTGTCAAGGCAAAGAAGTAACTATAAATGCTGATTTAAAATTCGCTCCGGCAGGAACAGCCGGCAACAGCCAATTTACTATTGGCAGTGAAACACCCACTTTTAGCAGTAATCAAATAGACTGGGGTTATATTTCAGGAAGCAACGGACATATTATTGCCTTTGAATATAAGGAAGGTAAAACCTTTACGGTAAATAACCAATCAATAAGCACTGATTTTATTGGTAACTGGATGCACATGACAGCTAATATAAACTTTAATACAAATAAAATTAATATCACGCTTTCAAATAACAGCGGTAATACAGTAACTTTAAATGATTTGAATTTTTACAGCTCAGATGCAATAACAACAATAGGTTCTTATTACATAAGAGTAGCAAAACCAAACGGTACAGTAAGTATTGATAATCTTACAATACAAAATTAGTATTTCTACAACAAATCCTCAGAGAAAAAACTCTGGGGATTTTGTTTATTTTACTTTAAAACATATTGACAATTATCAATATATATGTTATTCTATTCATAGATGAATATCAATGTGAGGTGATTGTATGAAAAATAAATATACAAAAACCGCTGAAATGTTTAAAGCATTTTGTGACGAAAACAGAATAAGGATACTTGAAATACTTCAATCAGGCGAAAAATGTGGATGCAAACTCCTTGAAGAATTAAACGTAAGTCAGCCTACCCTATCACATCACATGAAAATCCTTTGTGATGCGGGAATTGTTGAAAACCGTAAAGAGGGTAAATGGACACATTACAGAATATCAAACAGCGGACGAATTAAAATACTAAATACCCTTGAGGGAATAACAAAAACAAGCTGCGAATGTGATGATACCTGTCAAAGATAAATGCCATTATCATATAATGGCATTATATTTAATACAATGAATAGATGTATTTCAATATGTTAATGTATGGAGGTTTTTATGGGTGCAATAAAAAATATGTGGGACTTTTTTCAAAATCAAATACTGTCAATGAAATGGTTAAATGAACTTATAAAAAATATTTTATCCTCCATTGGACTTGATACAAGCAGTCGTTTGGGTGGAAGCATACAATTTTTCTTATACGATACAATCAAAATCATGATACTTTTAGCTGTATTAATTTTTATTATTTCGTATATTCAAAGTTATTTTCCACCCGAGAGAAGTAAAAAAATACTTGGCAGATTCCATGGTATATTGGCTAATACCGTTGCTGCTCTACTTGGAACTGTCACCCCATTTTGTTCCTGCTCATCAATACCACTATTTATAGGCTTTACAAGTGCCGGATTACCACTCGGAGTTACATTCTCATTTTTAATATCATCTCCAATGGTTGATTTAGGTTCTCTTGTTCTTTTGATGAGTATTTTCGGCTGGAAAGTTGCTGTAATATATGTTATTGTAGGTTTAATTATAGCGATTTTAGGAGGTACACTGATTGAAAAGCTTAACCTTAGCGAACAGGTTGAGGACTATATCAGAAACGGTAAATCATTTGATTTACCTGACGAAAAATTATATTTTTCAGATCGAATAAAATTTGCTTTTGAAAAGGTTAAAGAAACAGCAAAAAAGGTGTTTCCTTATGTATTAGTCGGTGTAAGTATCGGTGCTGTTATTCATAACTGGATTCCTAAGGATATTATTGTAAAATTTCTCGGGAGCGGTAATCCTTTAGGCGTTGTAATAGCTACCATTGCAGGTGTACCGATGTATGCTGATATATTCGGCACAATTCCTATTGCTCAAGCCCTTTTAGAAAAAGGTGCAAAACTTGGCGTTGTACTTTCATTCATGATGGGTGTTACAACTCTTTCTCTACCATCTATCATTATGCTTAGAAAAGCTGTTAAGCCAAAATTACTTGGAATTTTTATAGGAATATGCACTGTCGGAATCATCATTGTTGGGTATTTCTTTAATGCTATTCAATATTTCATTTTATAATTAATAAATGGAGGTTTTTATTATGTCACTATTTAGTTTTGGAAAGAAAAAGAAAGTTCAGGAAAATACTGTTTCTTGCAGTTGCACAGCGAATGCAGAAAATTTAAATAATTCTGTATCTCAAATTGACGGAGTTATTAAAAATATAAAGGTTTTAGGTTCAGGCTGTGCAACATGTCACGGACAATATGAAACAGTAAAAAAAGTATTAGAAGCTCTTAGTATTAATATAAATGTAGAATATATTACAGATATGAAAGTAATAATGGAATATGGCGTTATGAGCATGCCTGCCATTGTTATTAACGACAAAGTCGTTTCAGCAGGAAAAGTACTGAAAAAAACTGATATTGAAAAATTAATTAAATCTACAAAATGAGAGGTATAATTATATGAGCAAAAAGAAAGTAGCATTTATCTGTGTGCATAATTCTTGCAGAAGTCAAATTGCCGAAGCATTAGGTAAACATTTTATGAGTGATAAATATGATTTTTATTCAGCAGGTACTGAAACAAAACCTTGTATAAACCAAGATGCAGTCAGACTCTTAAAACAGCTATACGGTATTGATATGGAAAAAGATCAATATTCAAAAACAATAGACAAAATCCCAAATCCCGATATAGCTATATCTATGGGGTGTGATGTCGGCTGTCCTTATATATGCACTGATTTTCATGATAACTGGGGACTTGCCGATCCAACAGGTAAATCAGATGAGTTTTTCACCGACATCATAAAACAAATCGAAAACAAGGTAAAAAAGCTTTAAACTAAAAAAAGGCGAGATATTTCCCTCGCCCTTTAATTTATGATTCTATATTCATGGTATCCATTTCTTCATGAGTTACACCATTATTTTTACCGTAATTGTCCCAATATTTTGTAGAAGCCTTTATAAAACTTCTTTTTGAAAGGGGCATAGTCAATGTAAATGTTTTATACTTTTTATTTGCCACCGAATACGCTAATCTTCTTATTTTCATTTTTACAAGAACATTAAAAAATGTCGTAAGTATCGCTTCACCACTGCCAATTTTCAAAACAGAACCCATTTTATACTCGTTTTTCTTACAAAACTGTTCCATCATCTTTACAGCAATATCATTTTGCTGATACTCTATAAATCCACAGTTTACAAGAAGTGATATAACAGGCTTTTTTTCAGGTGGATTTAATTCGAGATTTTTCAGAAAATTAAGCAATGTTACGGGAAGTGAATCTGCATATAACGGAAAAACGACTAACACATCTGAAAATTCACCTATTTTTTTACATAATTCTATATGGTTAGTTTTTGAAATATTAAAATACTCTGTATCAAGTTTGCAGTATTTTCTAAAAATATCACTATAAATTTTAGAGTTGGATTTTGGTGCCCTTGGGCTTCCGTTTAATATCATTACTTTTCCCATTTTAGCACCTCGCCCCTTACAGTTTCTTCTAACATTTCTTCGCTTGTAAATATAATATTATAGTCTGTAAAATTCATATTATAAGCATTACGTAAAATAAGGTCTTTAAAAATTTCTTTTTCTTCATCACTGATTTCACCATACGCAATAATAGTTGCACTTTTAGGTAGCACATCACGCTGGACATGGTGTGTTTCTCCGTTTACCAATCTGATAAATGCTTTTTGTATAGGTATTGCACGTTCAAGCATCGTCTTCATAACGGTGTCATAACCTCCGTATTTTGTACGGCTTATATACATCACTCTATCACTTTTTGCAATCAACGGATACACCTTAACGGCATCGTCACGAATTACACATTTACCCGGTGTTTTAGTCCAGCATCCGAAACACCCTACACAATTAGTAATTTTTAATGAAGATAAATCAATAAATGTCGTATCATTTTGGGGTTTAATATTTAAATTTGTATCACTCAATATAAGTTTCATTTTTTCACTCATTTCTGCTGTCAATTCTACTTTTCCGCTCTTTTTGATACACTGCCGTACTAATATTATTCAGTTATACCTTATTTCTTATTCCATATTTTTTACAAGTCTTAAATTATCAATTTGTACCCATTCATCAGCATGAGCGTCTGAATACAATCCAACAGTACATTTTCCGTCTTTTACAACTATATCATCGGCAACTACAACTTCACTCCATTCATTCTGAGGAAGTTTTACACTTTTGCTATATTTTATGCCGTCACTTTCTGCATACAAGCTGCAAATATTCTGTCCGCCGCTGCTCTTAACCCATGCTGTCATAGTATAAGTACCATTAGGTAAATTATCTACTTCTTGACTAAGCTGTGCAATGTAGTCCTCCGGAGCAGTCTGCTGCCATACAAAGTTACCGCTGCCGATTTTACCACTTAAATTACTGTTAGCATATCCACCAACATTATCACGTGTTGTCCAACCGGCAGGTGAATTAATTGTCTTTCTGTCTGCTTCAAATTCAGGATTTATAATATAATTATTTCCTTTTCCAATTTCCCATGTTCCTTTTTGAACATCTAATTTCCATTGGTGCAAATCATTAAAATATGGTGTGCCTTCATCATCTACTGTAATCGGTACCCACTGATTATAACCTATACCATTTCCGGCAAGATTACTCCAGCGGTCACCGCAATATACAACTAAATCCTGCTCGCTTCCATGTACCGTCACATAAAATCCTGCCTGTGAGTTATGGGCAAAGCCTTCACGAGAACCATTCATTATTCGCGGTAATCCTACATCTTGATTATATTCTCCTAAAATCTCATCTGATTTTAGATAATATACCCTTGATGAATTCCATCCATATAAATCTGAACCTGTAAAGTAATAATTACCGTTATATTTGAACATACAGTTACCCTCTATACCGGTCTTATCCTTTTTTGCAATATTACCTTCTTCATCTATATAGCTGCCGTCTTCATCATAATGCAGCATTTTAACATTATCATAGTCAAAATCAAGAAAATCTGATTCTCTAAGTGGTATTACATACTGATATGCACGTCCGTTACCGCTTGAGCATATAACATACGCCTTTCCGTCATCATCCTGAAAAACAGTCTGGTCACCGGTGTACCCATTTTCAACAGGGACTTCTCCTGTATATATATGGTCTATCTCAAATGGACCCGTAGGGCTGTCAGATGTGGCAAATAACGTACCCGGTGCAAATTGTGAGATTAGTACATACTTTTTAGTATTTTCGTTATAGCACACGCCCATACGTCCTGCCCAGCCTTCACTTTTCTCACTGAACGGATAACCTTCAAACTTCCAGTTTACAAGGTCTGTTGATGAATAACAAGTAAATGCCTCGTATGCCGCATTACCTGCTTTACCATTTTGAGGATTTTCTGCATAAATAGGTCCTTCTTTATATTTTACAC
>CALXQE010000073.1 GCA_944390495.1 uncultured Clostridia bacterium | reverse complement strand
GAGCATTAGAAATACGTATAGGATTAACGGCTGATGAGTTAGGAAATTTTTATTATGAGTTTTATGACAAAAACGGAAACATGGTAGATGATTTGCGAAAAGATGTTAAAACAGGGGAAAATACTGTATCAATGAATTCTTATGCAGATGGTTATGAAAATGCAGCAAAATTGGTTTGTTACTTGGAAGATAAAGCAGGGAATCAATCTGAAAAACAAGAATTTCCTATAACAGTAATTAATAAATACAGTGAATATGAATCGGAACTTACATCTATGGTGATGGATATTACAACGGGAAATATTATAAGAGTAGATTCATCAAGTGACAGTATATATATTCCGTCAGAAATAAACGGTGTAACGGTTACAGGCATAGGAGAGGATGTTTTTGCTTATAATGATACTGTTACCAGCATTATAATACCTCAAAGCATTACATCTATTGAAAATAATGCATTTAATTATTGTGATAACCTTACAAAGATATACTATTTAGGTACAGAAGAACAGTGGGGAAATATTAGTATAGGAACAGGCAATGATATTTTAACGACTGCGGAAAAAATTTATAATTCAGAAATAGGAATCAGCGAAGCGGCGGCAAAATATACAGAGAACAGTGTAGAAGTAACAGCAAGTGTGCTTGCTCCTGAAGGCAGTGATTTTTATGCAGTCGGATATTCGGAAGATATCATGACAGGTATGAGTAAAATTGAAAACGGAACGGCTGTTCTTCCTAAGGATACTCAAAATGTAAAAATAATTGTGTGGGATAATTTAGGAACAATGAAACCTGTATGTGAAGCAAAAATGATAGAGGTAGTTCAATAACTTCTTTTGATTTTCGTTTTGTTTTTGTATAAAGTGTTTATATGTTTATTTGGCAAATTGAGTAAAGTAATATAAATTTTAAAAGCGGTATATGGTAAAATATATAATTACCATATACCGTTTTTTTATATTTTACATTGCATATTTTTAAAAAAATACATTCGTTGTTGTACATTTTATATTTAAAAATACATCAAAAGGTATTAAAATATAGATATAATCAATAAAAGAAAAAGAAAGGAAGGAGAGAAATGTCCGATTACATTTTAGAGCTTAAAGGAATTACAAAAATATTTCCGGGAGTCAAAGCACTTGATAATGTACATTTTTCACTGAAGCGTGGAGAAATACATGCACTTATGGGTGAAAACGGTGCGGGAAAATCAACATTTATCAAGGTTATAACCGGTGTTCACCGTCCCGAAGAAGGTGAAATCTATTTAAACGGTCAAAAGGTAGTATTTAAAACTCCAAAGGACGCACAGAATATGAGTATTGCTGCAATTTATCAGCATGGAACAACGTATCAGCATCTTAGCGTTACGGAAAATATATATATGGGTCATGAAAAACTCACAAAGTTTAAAACTATAGCATGGAACAAAATGCACAAGGATGCAAAAGCGTTATTAAAGCGTCTTGGCAGTGATATTGATCCAAGATCTATTATGGGAAATCTTACAGTTGCAGAGCAGCAGGTAGTAGAAATTGCAAAGGCAATCTCAACTGACGCAAAAATTATTATTATGGACGAACCGACAGCTGCACTTTCAAAACGTGAATGTGAAGAGCTTTACAGAATTACAGAACAGCTTAGAGATGAAGGCTGCTCAATAATATTTATATCACATCGTTTTGAGGATATGTACCGTATTGCATCACGAGTAACGGTATTTCGTGATTCACAGTACATAGGCACATGGGGAGTAAATGAACTTACAAATGATGAACTCATCAGCAAGATGGTCGGACGTAAAATTGCTGATATTTACCCAAAACAGCAGCTTGAAATGGGTGATGAAATCTTTAAATTAGAAGGACTTTCAAAGCTTGGTTACTACAAGGATATTTCATTTTCACTTCATGCAGGTGAAATACTTGCAATGACAGGTCTTGTAGGTGCCGGCAGAAGTGAAGTATGTCAAGGCATTATGGGCATTGAAAAGCCTGATAAAGGCAGTGTTTATCTTGACGGAAAGAAACTTAAGATTAAATGCGTAAAAGATGCTATGGACGCAGGAATCGGTTATTTCCCTGAGGACAGACAAAAACAAGGTCTAATTCTTGATTGGGGACTTGGCGATAACGTGACTTTAGCAACACTTGAAAAATTCACAAAGCATACCATAATAAACCGCAAGGCAGAACGTCAGAAGGCAAAAGAATTACTTGAGGAAGTAAAAACAAAAGCACTTTCTGTTTTTGATAAGGCGTCAAGCTTATCAGGCGGTAATCAGCAAAAAGTAATCGTTGCCAAGGTGCTAAATTCAGATTTAAAAGTAGTAATACTTGACGAACCTACAAAGGGCGTAGACGTAGGTGCAAAGGCACAGATTTATGAAATTATGTCGTCACTTGCAGCTAAAGGCTACGGAGTGATTATGATTTCTTCGGAAATGCCTGAGGTTTTGGGAATGGCAGATACAATTCTTGTTATGAAGGAAGGCAGAGTTTCAAAAATCTTTAATGATTGCAGTAATGTTACTCAGGAACAAATTCTTGAAGCTGCCATGAATGTCTGAGGAGGTGTGAAGATTGGATAAGGTTAAAAGGTTTTTTTCATCAAATATCCGTGAAATCAGCTTGATAATCGTTATTGTTGTTATTGCCATGTTTGTTGAGCTTAGAAGCGGAGGACGTTTCCTTACAAGTATGAATATAAACGATATGCTTATGGAAACATCAGTACTTGCGATAATGGCAGTTGGAATGATGATGGTTATTATAACGGGCGGAATTGATCTTTCAATAGGTGCAACAATGGCCCTTTCGGCAATGGTCGGCGGAACGTTTCTAAAAAGCAGTGTACTTTCGGGGAATCCATTGCCTAATCTTTTAATAGTAGTAATTGCAATAGCCGTTGGTATAGTGTGCGGACTTATAAACGGAGCACTGGTATCAAAGCTTAAAATTCTACCTATTATAGCTACTCTCGGTATGATGAATATTTACCGTGGTGCTACATATCTTGTTGCAAACGGAAGCTGGATAAAACAAGCTGAAATGGGACCTGGTTTTTTGACACTTGCAACAGGAAAATTTATGGGTATTAACAATTTGCTTATAATCGCAGTTGTAGTATATATAATAGCTTACTTCTTTGCAGGGTATACTAAAACAGGAAGAAAAATATATGCAGTAGGAAACAGCGAAGAATCTGCAAGAGTTTCAGGTATTAAAACAGACAGAGTGCTTGTTTTGGCATATACGATAATGGGTGCAATAGCAGGCTTGGGCGGCATATTGTATGTTTGTAAGTACGGAGTTGCACAAGGCGAAACATGTACAGGTTATGAAATGAATGTAATTGCTGCATGTGTACTTGGCGGAGTAAGTATAACAGGCGGAACAGGTAAAGTTCCGGGCGTACTTTTAGGTGCAATACTTCTTGGTATGCTTAATAATGCAATGCCTCTGATTCAGGTTTCCTCATTCTGGCAGGAAGCTATACGCGGCGGAATAATACTGTTCTCTATTATTGCCAACGCTCTCATTCAGAGAAACGTTGAGATTAAAGCGTTAAGAAGGAGGAATATCTAATGGCTAAAGAGATTATCAGACAGGCTGTTTCTGCTGACGGTACAAGAACTATACAGGCAGAACGCAGTTTTGAACTTAAAAGATTTTTCCTCCAATGGGAATGGATGCTCGTTTTGATGCTGATATTAGTAAATATTTTTAATATATCTGCATCACCTAATTATGCCAATGTAAAAGGTATATTAAATGCAACAAGAGATTTCCTTGATAAAGCGATAGTGGTGTTCCCGATGGCATTTGTACTAATGCTTGGTGAAATTGATATTTCGGTAGCATCTATTATGGCTCTTAGTGCAACTATTATGGGAGTCGTGTTCCAAACAACTCAAAATATGGTACTCGCCATATTTGCAGGACTTGTTGCCGGAACAGTATGCGGATTTATAAACGGTATAATTCTTGCAAAGTTTCCTGAACTTTCAAGTATGATAGTAACACTTTCAACACAGATTATTTTCCGTGGTATTGCTCAGATAATACTTGAAACACAGTCAATCAGCGGATTCCCAAGTTGGTTCCAGCAGGTTGCGGCAGGTAAAGTAGGATACATTCCATACGCACTTATATTTGTGGTTGTAGAAGCTTTATTCTTTGCATATCTTCTCCATTATACAAAGTTCGGACGAAGAACTATTGCAATGGGTAATTCAGTAACAGTTGCAAAATATTCAGGAATAAAAACTGACAGAACAAAGATTATAATATTCACTATGGTAGGTCTTTTGTCGGCAGTAGCGGCAGTATATCTTGCATCAAAGATGTCTTCCGTACGTTCAGATGTTGCTAAAGGATACGAGCTTGACATAATAGCAATGGCTGTTTTAGGCGGTATTTCAACATCAGGCGGTAAGGGCAGAATTTTAGGTGCATCACTTGCAATTCTTGTAATTGGTTATCTGCGTTACGGTCTTGGACTTATAAACGCATCAAGCCAAATTATAATGATTGTTGTAGGTATACTTTTGATAGTAGCAGTTGCAATCCCGAATCTTAAGGGAAGTGTAGGTCAGGCTAACTGGATTAAAAATTTAAAACGAATGTTTATAAAACAAAAAAATTGAACCAAAACGGCATGAGTCCGTTAAAAAATAAAAATAAAAAGAAAGAAGGAATTTATTATGAAAATCACAAAAATTGCGGCGTTATCATTGGCAGCAGTAATGGGAATCGGAATGCTTGCAGGCTGCGGAGAAACACCGGCTGAAAACACAAATTCAACAAGCAGTGGCTCAGGAGGCGGCACATACGCATTTGTTGCAAAGGACGTACAGAACCCATATATGCAGAAAGTATATGACGGTTTTAAAGAGGCATGTGACGCAGTTGGTGCAGAGGCTCTTTACAAAGGCCCTGAAGCAGCAACACCTGAAAAACAAATTGAGATTATCAATCAGCTTACAGCACAGGGCGTTGCAGGTATAGCTATTGCAGCAAACGATGAAAATGCTCTTCAGCCGGCACTTCAGGAAGCTATGGATGCAGGTATTCCTGTAATCTCTCTTGACAGTGCAGTAAACAAGGATTCAAGAATGACTCATATTCAGCAGGCAGATCCTGAAAAAATAGGCAGAGGTCTTATTCAGGCAGCTTATGAAATGGTAGATGGTAACGGTGGTATAGCAATTTTGTCAGCTGCTTCAACAGCTACAAACCAAAATTTGTGGATTGAATGGATGCAGAAAGAACTTGAAGAAAATCCGGAAAAATATGCTTCAACACCTCTTGTAAAGATTGCATACGGTGACGATGACCCGACTAAATCAACTTCTGAAACACAGGCTCTTTTACAAAATGCCGATGTTAAAGTTATTATAGCACCTACAACAGTTGGTATGCTTGCAGCAGGTAAGGTTTTACAGGATAAGCAGTCAGACGTAAAACTAACAGGTCTTGGACTTCCATCAGAAATGGCTCCGTTTATTGAAGACGGTACATGTCCTTGGATGTATTTGTGGAATCCTGTTGATATAGGCTATCTTGCAGGTTACACAATGGACGCACTTGTAAAAGGTGAAATAACAGGTGCAGAGGGTGAAACATTTACAGCAGGCGATCTTGGTGAAAAGACGATAACAGCTGCTGCTGATGAAGGTACAGAAGTAATGCTTGGTGATCCGTTTAAGTTTGATCCGGAAAATATCGCTGAGTGGAAAGAAATTTATTAATTTGTAATTATCGCATCCCCTATAATTGAGAAATTGTATGAAAAATATACGGTTTCTCATT
>CALXQE010000072.1 GCA_944390495.1 uncultured Clostridia bacterium | reverse complement strand
GATTTAACAGATACTCATTTTATGTTCTATACAGCACGCCGTGCAGATTTACCGGAAGAAGGTGTGAAATGGGTGCATGGTACTGATATAGGAATTGCAGAAAGTAAGGATAATGGTAATTCATGGGAATATATCGGTATATGCAAAGGTCTTGAATACGAAGAAGGTAGAAATACATACTGGGCACCTGAAATCATTAAACATAATGATCTGTTTCACATGTATGTAAGCTATGTACCCGGAGTACCTTCTGATTGGAAACATCCAAGATACATACTTCACTATACATCACAAAATCTTATTGACTGGCACTTTGAAAGTAAGCTTAATTTATCGTCCGACAAAGTCATTGATTCTTGTGTATTTCCACTTCCACAGGGTGGATACAGAATGTGGTATAAAGATGAAAAAAATGATTCACATTCCTATTATGCCGACAGTGATGATTTATATACATGGGAGGTAAAAGGTTGTGCCGCTGATGACGTACCGCATGAGGGAGCTAATGTATTTAGTTTTGGCGGTAAATACTGGCTGATTACCGATTGCTGGAAGGGTATTGATGTGTACTTCTCTGATGATTTAACAAACTGGACAAAACAAAGTGAACGCATACTTGATAAACCCGGTATCAAAGAAGATGACGGTGTTATAGCAAATCATGCAGACGTGTGTGTATGTAATGATAAGGCGTACATCTTTTATTTCACTCACCCTGATAGAAAAGAAGAAATGATAAAAAATAATATAGGAAATGAACGTCGCTCTTCAATCCAAGTTGCCGAACTTGAAATTATTGACGGTAAATTAGTATGTGACAGAAATAAAGAAGTATATGTAAATTTACTTAAAGAAAATCAAATATAAAAATAGTATTTTAATTTTTGTTATCACAAATCTTATGCCGTAAAAATATTTTCTGCCTATTGAGTAACTAAAAACACTAGTGGTTTTTGATACTTTGATACCAAAATAGTGCCAGAAATTCTTATAGTGATATAAAAGATATGGGCGGATATAATATAAATTTATCAATAAACAAATTTTTATTTTACAAGAGGTATATAATGGAAAAATTTAAAATTAAAAGTATCACGCTACAGGATGCAGATTTCTTGTTTAAACTTATGAACCACCCTTTACTTATGTCTAAATTAAATGAAACACCGACAACTAAGCAAGATTGGGTTGAAGCTGTTCTATCATGGGAAAATGACTCTGATGAAAACGGATATATTATTTGGGACGATAAAAAACAAATAGGTTGGTTTGCCTTTAATGGTCTGCTATCAGACGATAAAGTCCCCTATTTAAAAATGGCAGTGCTGTTACCTGAATATCACAACAAAGGTATTGGTACATTGGTTTTAACAAAACTGCTTTCAATAATACGCGAAAAAGGCTTTACTTCTGTAAGACTTATTACAAACCAAGATAATCTTAATGCACAAAAATGTTATCAAAAATGCGGATTTCAAATTATTGATAACATAGAAAATAAAATGAGAGATAATACCATAGTTAAGCGTTGTATAATGGAATGTAAATTATAAAACAAATGAATATATAATTTTCTAAGTGACACAAGCATTTGAGATATTCTCAATAAACTAAAATCTCTTATACTACCCTCTTGTATAAACATAAAAAATTTATACGACAATTTTAACCCACATAACAAAAAACAGGGATAATTTTCCAGATTATCCCTGTTTTTTTATTACAATGAAAACTTTTCTATGGCTCTTCTTAATGCCTCATTAAAACATATATGATTGTGTGAATCTTCCCATTCTTCATGTACAAAATCAATACCTATGTCTGTCATGATTTTACAGAACTTAACGTGGTCATAATAAAAATAGTCCTTCGTACCACATGTAATATAAAATTTAGGTCTTATTTCCTGCTCGCTAAGTCTGCTGGCAAGTTCAATTACGTCACATTCTGCACGGTATTCATAGGAATCACCAAACATTGACTTAAAGTCATTCAATAACTGCTCACCGAAATGTTCAAGAAATTCCTTTTGAAGTCCGTTTTTGCGAAGTGCATCTAAGCCCTCTTTCATAAACACACCGCCTGACGAAAATGCACCGCACATTCCGTATTGCTCAGGTTTAGACATTGCACATTTAAGTGCACCGTATCCACCCATAGAACATCCCATAATTGCTGTATGTTCCCTATCTGACGATATATTGAATACACTCATACAAATTTGAGGAAGTTCCTCTGTAATATAGGTAAAATAACTCTGTCCGTACTGCATATCAGTATAAAAACTTCTGCCCACCTCCGGAAGTACATATATCGTGTTACCGGTATTCGCATAAACAGAAAGCATTGAATAATCAAGCCATGATCTATTGTTTCCCCTCAGTCCGTGAAGAAGATATGCAATATTATATTCTTCATTTCTGTCAAGTTTACCAGGAGTCACAATTGTGATTCCCGTATCCATATTTAGTATGTCTGAAAATACAGTTCCGTTTAATCTCATACATTACCTCCTATATTATTACAACATCTTTTTCAAATATTTTCCTGTGTATGATTCTTTAACCTCTGAAACTTCCTCCGGTGTGCCTTTTGCTATAACAGTACCACCGTTATCACCGCCCTCAGGTCCCATATCTATTATATAATCGGCAGTTTTTATAACGTCAAGGTTATGCTCGATTACAACAACAGTGTTTCCTCCCTCAACAAGTTTGTCAAGTACCTCTGTCAGTTTATGAACATCAGCCGTATGAAGTCCCGTTGTAGGTTCATCAAGAATATAAATTGTTTTGCCTGTACTCCTTTTTGAAAGTTCCGTGGCAAGCTTTACTCTCTGTGCCTCACCACCGGATAATGTAGTAGAACTTTGTCCAAGCTTAATATATCCTAATCCAACTTCCTGAAGTGTTTGCAGTTTCCTTGCAATTTTAGGCTGATTTGCAAAAAACTCCACACCTTCATCAACTGTCATATCAAGCACTTCATATATATTTTTACCTTTGTACTTAACCTCAAGAGTTTCCCTGTTATAGCGTTTTCCCTTACAAACCTCACAAGGAACATAAATATCTGCCAAAAAGTGCATTTCAATTTTCTTTATTCCGTCACCGCTGCATGCCTCACAACGTCCACCCTTGACATTGAAACTAAACCTTCCTGCCTTATATCCTCTTACCTTTGCTTCATTTGTAGCTGCGAATACTTCTCTTATGTCATTAAATACATTTGTATAGGTAGCCGGATTTGAACGTGGTGTTCTTCCGATTGGTGACTGATTAATATCTATTATCTTATCAAGCTGTTCAACACCCACTATTTCCTTATGTTCTCCTGCATGCGTCCTTGCTCTGTTTAGTACCCTTGCAAGTTTTTTATACAAAATCTCGTTTATAAGTGATGATTTACCTGAACCTGATACTCCTGTAACACATGTAAGCACACCTGTTGGAATTTTTACGTTAATGTTTTTAAGATTGTTTTCCTTTGCACCTTTAATTTCAATCCAGCCGGTAGGTTTTCGTCTTTCTTTGGGAACTTCTATTTTCAGTTCACCGCTTAAATATTTACCTGTTATTGATTCAGGTGCTTTTATTAAGTCCTCTACTGTTCCCTGTCCGACAAGTCTTCCTCCATTCACTCCCGCACCAGGACCTATATCAACAATATGATCCGCTGCATACATCGTGTCTGTATCATGTTCAACAACAATAACGGTGTTTCCCAAATCACGCAAATGTTTTAGCGTTCCTATCAATCTGTCATTGTCACGCTGATGGAGTCCGATACTCGGTTCATCAAGAATATATAATACCCCCATCAAACCTGAACCTATCTGTGTTGCAAGACGTATTCTCTGAGCCTCTCCGCCTGAAAGTGTACCTGAAGAACGTGCAAGTGACAAATAGTCAAGCCCAACATCAAGTAAGAATTTTAATCGTGCCTTAATTTCCTTTACAACCTGCCCTACAATCATCATTTCACGTTCTGAAAGTACAAGCTCATTCATGAAATCCATTTCTTTTTGTATAGGCATCGTTGTAAATTCATATATATTTATGCCGTTTACTGTTACAGCAAGCACCTCGTCATTAAGTCTTGCACCATGACATTTTGGACATTTTACGTCATTTACATATTTTTCAATGTCATTTCTTACATAATCATATGTGTTTCCTCTAAATCTTCTGTCAAGATTAGTAATTACACCCTCAAACGGTGCACTGTACGTTCCTTTGCCATTTCCACGGTCGTAATTAAGTTCAATTTTTTCTTCACCTGTACCATACAACACAATCTTCTGTATTTCCTTCGGCAAATCTTTAAACGGCGTGTTAATATCAAAGTTATAATGACGTGCAAGCCCTGTAAAATACATATACGCCATTGAATCCTTTTTATTCGCACTTGCCCAGCCTGTCGCTGAAATTGCACCATCTATAAGACTTAATGTATCATCTGAAACAACAAGGTCAGGGTCAATTTCTGACAATACACCTAATCCGTCACATTTTGAACACGCACCGTATGGACTATTAAATGAAAACAGTCTTGGTGCGAGTTCCTGCAAACTTATACCGCAATCATCACATGCAAAATTTTGACTAAATGACATTATTTCACCGTCTATTATCTCTATCCAAACTACATCACCCGTAAGTGAAATCGCTGTTTCTATTGAATCGGTAAGTCGCTGGAGAACACTCTCTTTAATAATTATACGGTCAACAACTATCTCTATATTATGCTTGATATTCTTACTAAGTTCTATATCTTCGCTTAAATCATACTGTATTCCGTCTGCCTTAACACGCACATATCCGCTTTTTTTTGCATTTTCAAAAACTTTTTTATGCTCACCCTTTTTGCCTCTTACAACTGGTGCCAAAACCTGTATTCTCGTGCCTTCACCTAAAGCCATAACTGAATCAACAATTTGGTCAATACTCTGTTTTTTTACTTCCTTACCACATTTTGGGCAATGAGGTACACCGATTCTTGCATATAGTAGTCTTAGATAATCATAAATTTCTGTAACTGTTCCAACTGTTGAACGTGGATTTTTAGATGTAGTTTTCTGGTCGATACTTATCGCCGGCGACAAGCCCTCTATATAGTCAACATCAGGTTTTTCCATCTGACCTAAAAACATTCTTGCATAAGACGATAATGACTCCACATATCGCCTTTGTCCCTCTGCATAAATCGTATCAAATGCAAGCGACGACTTACCCGAACCTGATAAGCCTGTAAAAACTACAAGTTTTTCACGTGGAATTTTTAAATCAATATTTTTTAAATTATGCTCTCTTGCACCTTTTATTACAATATCCTTTTCCATAGCTCTCCTCGCTGTTTACTGCAGATATACGCAGCCTGACTCTCTGTATCTGTCAAGTACATCCTGCCTTTTTTCCATAGCGTTTTTCAAATCATCAGACATTGACTGTACGAAAATTTTTTCAATTATAGGATGTTCTGTATATATTAACCTTGCATTACTTAAAACTTCCAGCCTTTCCGCCGCTCCGAATTCACGTATATCTACTATTTCAACTTTTTTACCCGTTTCTGTCCTTATCTTTTTTTCAACATCATATATTTCCTGTATAGTTATATTTCTGTCACAAAAACATATAAAATCAAGAATTTCTTCCTGTTCTATCATATATATAATCGGCGTCAATATATTTCCCGATATTATATCTATGATTTTTTTCTCTAATTCCGGATTCATTATATCAACCCATTTCTTTTTTTAACTTTTTTATTTTATCTCTTAATACTGCTGCTTCCTCAAATTCAAGATTTTCAGCAGCCTTAACCATCTTTAATTCAAGTTCTGCTATAAGCTTATCATAATTAATAACTTGCTTATCACCTGTATCATCATTATCAACCGGTTTAAGAGATTCTATAATATCACGTATATCCTTTTTAATTGTTTTTGGTATAATTCCGTGCTTTTCATTAAATTTCTGCTGAATATCTCGACGTCTTTCCGTTTCAGTAATAGCACGCTGCATTGACTTTGTAACAGAATCTGCATACATTATAACTTGTCCCTCACTGTTACGTGCCGCACGGCCTATTGTCTGTATAAGTGACATTTCACTTCTTAAAAATCCTTCTTTATCTGCATCAAGTATGGCTACAAGAGAAACCTCCGGAATATCCAATCCTTCACGCAATAGATTAATACCTACAAGCACATCAAATTCACCGGTACGCAGATCCTTAATAATCTCTGTACGTTCTATTGTACTTATATCAGAGTGCATATACCTCACACGAATACCAACACCTGTAAGGTAATCTGTCAAATCCTCTGCCATACGTTTTGTAAGTGTTGTGACGAGAGTTCTAAAACCTCTGTCTGTACGCTTATTTATTTCACTTATCAAATCATCTATCTGTCCCTCTGTCGGGCGTATAAATATTTCAGGATCCAAAAGTCCGGTTGGACGTATAACTTGCTCTGCCACAACGGTTGAATGTTCTTTTTCATAATCAGCAGGTGTTGCACTTGTAAACAGAACCTGATGTAATCTTTCTTCAAATTCTTCAAATTTAAGAGGTCTGTTATCTGCCGCACTTGGCAAACGGAAACCGTATTTTATAAGTGTTTCCTTCCTTGCCCTGTCGCCGTTATACATAGCTCGTACCTGCGGTATTGTAACATGCGACTCATCTATAATCATTAGATAGTCTTCCGGGAAATAATCTAATAAGGTATACGGTGCACTTCCCGGAGCACGTCCGCTGATATGTCTTGAATAGTTTTCTATACCTTGACAAAAACCTATCTCCTGCATCATTTCAATATCATACATTGTACGCTGTTCAATACGCTGTGCTTCAATCAAAAGATCCCGTTCCTTAAAATATTTCACTTGTGCACGCATTTCTGCTTCTATACCTGCAATAGCAAGCATCATCTTTTCATTGGTTGTAACGTAATGGGACGCCGGTGATATTACTGCATGCTGCCGCATACCAACGATTTCACCTGTTATAACATTCACTTCACATATACGTTCTATTTCATCTCCGAAAAACTCAACTCGAATTGCATTTTCACCGTTATTGGAAGGAAATATTTCAACAACATCTCCTCTTACACGAAACTTATTACGAACAAAATTAATATCATTACGTTCATACTGCATAGAAACAAGTTTTTTTAAAAGCTCATCTCTGTCCTTCTCCATGCCTACACGAAGTGACAGCATAAGATTTTTATAATCCTCCGGATCACCCAAACCATATATACAGCTTACACTGGCAACAATAATTACGTCTTTGCGTTCTAATAATGCAAATGTAGCACTGTGACGCAGTTTATCTATTTCTTCATTTGTAAGTGAATTTTTTTCTATAAATGTATCAGTTTGAGGGATATATGCTTCGGGCTGATAATAGTCATAATAACTTACAAAAAATTCAACACAGTTATTAGGGAAAAATTCCTTAAATTCACTGCAAAGCTGTGCGGCAAGAGTCTTGTTATGAGCCAGAACTATCGTAGGCTTATTTACTTTTGCAATTACATTTGCCATTGTAAATGTCTTACCGCTTCCCGTAACGCCAAGAAGCGTCTGAAATTTTTCACCTCTGTTAATTCCATCAACAAGTGTTTGTATAGCCTCCGGTTGATCTCCCTGCGGCGTAAATTCTGAAACAAGTTCAAACTTATCCATACACTGCTCCACTCCTGATTATTTTTTTAGGTTTTTAACTAAAATATTTACCCTTCTTGCATTTACAGATGTATATTTTTCCACATTATCCCTTACTGAATACTGAATCTGTTTACATACGTCAAAAATACTATATCCGTATTTTATAATTACAGTCATATCAATATGCACACCGTGATTTGTTTTTCTTAGATTGATATTCTGTACTCTTTCAAGTCCGTCAATCTTGTTTGCCTCATGAATTGCTATTTCATTAATTACATTATCAGAAATCTTATAATCTCCCATATAACTGAAAGTAGGTCTTACAATAGACTTATCAGCCATTCCTGTAGATTTTTCCTTATCAAGATTACGCTGGAATCCCCTTAACGGGTGAAGAAAATATCCTGAAAATTCCTTTTTTATTTCAAATGTAGGTACAGGTATAACGTGTTTTCCTTCTTCAATTCTCATACGCTTTGCCATACTGATTTCTTTTTCTGAAGCTACATCTTCAATACGTATAATTTTTTCTATTTTACCCATACCGATATTATCCGCAATCTTATTAACCATTCCGTCAGATGTACCTAAAATCATAAGACACTGGATATTATATTTTTTTAACGCCTCACGAACCTCTGTAATCTGATAATGGTGCATATAAAGTGCGTGTTTTACCGATGCAATTTTAGTAGGTTCTTTTTTAGCCGATGTTCCGGCAATAACTTTACCATGTGAAATCAAAAGTCCATCATCTATAATAGCATCAGCTCCGTATTTCTGCGATACCATCACACTTCTGTAACTTTTCCCTGTTCCGCTGGGACCCACAAATGCAATAACCTTCATAATAACAACTTCCTTATTTAAAAATTACTCTTCTGACTGTTTCATTTTATACGACAGTGTCATAAGAGGATCTGACAAATGTACATTTTCCACTGCAACATTTTTATCAAAACTAAGCTCAGTATAAGAAAAGTTTAACAGTCCCCTTACACCACTTTTAACAAGCCTTTCAGCAGCCTCATTAACTGCCTTCTTGGGTAGTGTCAAAATTCCTATATCTACCCTGTTGTTTTCCATAAATTTTTCAAGGTGGCTCATATCCATAACTTCAACACCGTTTATAACTTTGCCTATTACGTTTTTATCAACATCAAATATACCAACAAGTTTAAATCCACGTTTTTCAAATGTATTATGATTTGCAATCGCACGTCCTAAATTTCCCGCACCGATTATAACAGTAGTATCTCCGTCATGAAGTCCTAAAATATCGCCGATTTCATTATACAAATGTTCAACATTGTAGCCATATCCTTGTTGACCGAAACCTCCGAAATAATTAAAATCCTGACGAATCTGTGATGCTGTAACATTCATTTTTTGACTTAGTGCATTTGATGATATTCGTTTAATGTCTTGTTTTAAAAGTTCGCCCAAGTATCTGTAATATCTCGGAAGTCTTTTTACAACAACTGCCGGAACTTTCTTTTCATTACCGTTCATTGTATATTACCCCTCAAAATAATTATCATTAATTATATAGCAAAAATTATATCATATTTTATACTATTTGTACAGTACCTTTTGGACAGTAATTTTAGGAAGGCACAAAAAAGGTAAAGCATATTACATACTTTACCTTTTGAATATACTCATTATGAATTTTGTTTTGTATAATTTAAAAGTCCTCCGGCATAAAGCATATCTTTCTGACGGTCTGATAAATCAACATTAACGTCAAAATCAAATCCCTTTGTAACATTAGTAACTTTAACTATATTACCTTCTGCTATCTGCTTTCCTATATGCTCTATTTTTAGTTCATCCATTTGGTCAATTTTATCGTAATCAGCTTCATTTACAAAAGTCATAGGAACAATACCTGCATTAATAAGGTTTGCCATGTGTATTCTTGCAAATGACTTTGTTATAACAGCCTTAACACCAAGATATAGCGGAGCAAGTGCCGCATGTTCTCTTGATGAACCCTGACCGTAATTTGAACCACCAACTATAATACTCTTGCCAAGTTCTAACGCTCTGTCGTGGAAGCTTTCATCACATACTGCAAAACAATACTCTGAAATCTTCGGAATATTTGAACGAAGCGGAAGAATTTTTGCACCTGCCGGCATAATATGGTCAGTTGTAATATTATCGCCAACCTTTAATGAACACTTTGCATCTATTGTTTCTGCTAAAGGCTCTGATACAGGGAATGGTTTTATATTAGGTCCTCTTAACACTTCAACACTGTCCATATCTTTTTCATCAACAGGAGGAACTATCATGTTATCGTTAATTGTGAATTTTTCAGGTAAAGAAATATCTGCTGCTTCACCTAAAGTTCTCGGATCTGTAAACACACCTGTAAGTGCAGAAACTGCAGCTGTTTCAGGAGATACAAGATAAATCTGACCATCCTTAGTACCGCTTCTTCCCTCAAAGTTTCTGTTAAATGTTCTAAGAGATATACCCTTTGAATTTGGAGATTGTCCCATACCTATACAAGGTCCGCATGCACTTTCAAGTATTCTTGCACCGGCGTCAATCATTATTGCAAGTGCACCGTTATTTGCAAGCATATTTAAAACCTGTTTTGAACCAGGTGCTATTGCAAGTGATACATCAGGATGTACAGTTTTACCCTTTAGAATGTGTGCTACTTTCATCATATCTAAAAGTGAAGAGTTTGTACATGAACCGATACAAACCTGATCTATCTTCTGTCCGCTAAGTTCGCTTATCGGCTTTACATTATCAGGTGAATGAGGACATGCTGCCAAAGGCTCAAGTGTACTCAAATCAATATCTACAAATTCATCATACTCTGCATCATCGTCTGCACAAAGAGGGACAAAATCTTCTTCTCTTCCCTGTGCCTTTAAAAATTCACGAGTAATTTCATCTGATGGGAAAATAGATGTTGTTGCACCAAGTTCAGCACCCATATTTGTTATTGTTGCTCTTTCCGGAACTGAAAGTGTCTTAACACCTTCTCCACAATATTCAATAACTTTTCCTACTCCGCCTTTAACGCTAAGACGTTTTAAAACTTCTAATATAACGTCCTTTGCAGCTACCCAAGGCTGAAGCTTGCCTGTAAGATTTACTTTAACCACTTTTGGGCAAGTTATATAGTATGTTCCGCCGCCCATTGCAACTGCAACGTCCATACCGCCCGCACCTATTGCTATCATTCCTATACCGCCGCCGGTAGGAGTGTGGCTGTCTGAACCTATAAGTGTCTTACCCGGAATACCAAATCTTTCAAGATGTACTTGATGGCAAATACCATTACCCGGTCTTGAAAAATATATTCCGTGTTTTTTACATACACTTCCTATAAATCTATGGTCATCGGCATTTTCAAAACCGTTTTGAAGTGTATTGTGATCTATATACGCAACAGAACGCTCTGTCTTTACTCTCGGCACTCCCATCGCCTCAAATTCAAGATATGCCATAGTTCCTGTCGCATCCTGAGTAAGAGTCTGGTCAATTCTGATTCCGATTTCAGAACCTTTTACCATTTCTCCTTCAACAAGATGAGCGGACAATATTTTTTCTGTTAGTGTTTGTCCCATAATAATCCCTCCGCTTTTTAATTTCTCATATTATTTTATACAATTTATTACTGTTTGTCAAGCAATAACACAAACAATATAATAAGCATATACTATATTGGAGGTGTGAAAAATGCTTAATGTATTTCTATTATCAGTCGTAATGATTTTCTTCACAATCGGCGTATACTTCTTTACAAAAACAGTAACTTCATCATTTTTAAAAAACGAATACGAATCACTTGTGGTTATAAAAACAGCCGAAAGCCCCAATAAAATTGAAGGTATAGTCCGTAATGCCGCTTTTGCAAATCCAAACAGCGAAATACTTGTACTATGCAAATGCCAAAACAGTGAAACTAAATATATACTCGATAAAATATCACAAAAAAACAACAGAATCCATATAAGAAATATCAGCCGCCCAAATAAAAAATAGTGTGTTGACTTTAACGCCAACACACTATACATCATTTCTTTACTTCATTACTCATTATTTCCTTAACAGATGTAGCCAAGCCTGCCAAACCCTGTATTTCTGACGGTATAATTATCTTAGTAGCCTTTCCGTCTGCCGCCTTTTCAAAGCTTTCCAATGCTTTAAGTGCAATATAAGGATCACCTGGATTTGATTCATTAATTCGTCTGATACCCTCTGCAACAGCTGTTTGCACTGTTATAATAGCCTCTGCCTGACCTTCAGCTTCCTTAATAGCTGCCTGCTTCTTTGCTTCTGCACGTAAAATGGCAGACTCTTTTTCACCTTCTGCAAGCAAAATAGCAGATTTCTTTTCACCCTCTGCACGAAGAATTGATTCTCTTCTTTCTCTTTCTGCTTTCATCTGTCGTTCCATAGCATCCTGTATTTCAGCAGGAGGCATTATATTTTTAAGTTCTACTCTGTTAATTTTTATACCCCATGGATCTGTCGCTTCGTCAAGTATTGCACGCATTTTTGTATTAACAGTATCTCTCGATGTAAGTGTTTCATCAAGTTCAAGGTCACCTATAATATTTCTAAGAGTTGTTGCTGTCAAGTTTTCAATCGCCATCATTGGTCTTTCAACACCATAAGCAAAAAGCTTAGGGTCTGTTATCTGATAATATACAACGGTATCTATCTGCATTGTTACATTATCTTTTGTTATAACAGGCTGAGGCGGAAAATCTACAACATGTTCTTTTAGATTTACCTTTTTTGCAATTCTGTCAATGAATGGCACCTTGAAATGAAGTCCTACACCCCATGTATCATGGTAACCTCCAAAACGTTCAATTATGTATGAATGTGCCTGGGGAACAATTTTAATATTTGCAATTAAAATGATAAATATAAGAAGTACAATAATAAAAATCGCTATCATAACTATCCTTCCTTTCTTTTCACAATCAATTTTACACCCTCAATTTTTTCAACTTTGGCAGTTGTACCCTTAGTAATGTTCTGACCGTCAATACTTCTGACAGTCCAAACCATTCCGTCCACCTTACCTGTACCCTCCAAAGCGTTAGTATCTGACAGAATCAAAACATCTTTACCATACAGGCTGTCAATATTTGTGTTTATCTTTTTATTTTTTATCAGTTTTTTTGAAAATGGTCTTAGAAACACAATAAAAATTGCTGAAAGTACAAGGAACAACACAAACTGTACAGTAAAATTTCCTCCTGCCAAAGAGGCTATAAGTCCACCAACTGCACCGAGTGCAAACCATATACTGACCATTTGATATGTTACAGCCTCTAAAACTACAAATGCAATAATTCCCAAAAGCCATATTATTACAGCATAATCCATAAACTTATACCTCCTTTTATTAGATTTTACCACAACCACATATTATAGTCAATATTTTTTGTCTATTTTTGCTGTTTCTTTGGAGGTCTTTCACCAAAATATTGATAATAATCACACTTTATCATACCATTATAAAGTTTGCGTTTTTTATTTGCCTTTCTTCCGAAGTAATCTTCAAAATGTTCATTAGATGTTAGAATATAATACGACCATCTATCTAAAGCCTGAAATGATTTTCCTATATCCCTATAAAGTTTTTCACATTCCTTTACGTCACTGATTCGTTCACCGTATGGAGGATTACATATAATTGTACCATACGGCATATTAAATTTAATTTCCCTTGCATCAGCACAATCTACTTTAATATACTTACCAACTCCGGCCTTTTCTGCGTTGCTTGCCGAAAGCGATACATTATCTTTATCTATATCATATGCGTATATTTCCAGCGGAATGTCACGTTCAAGAGAAAATGCCTCATCTTTAACACGCTCTACTATTTTTTTATCCATTTGAGAAAATAAATCTGCCGCAAAACTTCTGTTTCTTCCCGGAGCAATATTTTTCTTTATCATTGCCGCCTCTATCGGAATCGTTCCCGAACCACAAAACGGATCACATAACGGATACTCGAATTTCCAAAAACTTATTTCCACAAGTGCAGCTGCCAATGTTTCCTTTAGCGGTGCCACATTTGAAATTTGTCTGTAACCTCGTTTATGAAGCCCTTCCCCTGTTGTGTCAATCATAAGAGTTACTTTATCCTTCATAAGTGAAAATTGTATCTGATAATTTATCCCATCTTCAGGTAGCCACTCAATGCCGTATTTATCAGAAAGATTCTGTGCCACTGCTTTTTTAATTATAGCTTGACAGTCCCTTACACTTGCAAGTTTTGACTTTAAAGAATATCCCTTCACAGGAAACGCATCATTTTTACCTATCCACCTACTCCAGTCAAGTGATTTTGCACCTTCAAACAACTCCTCAAATGTTACTGCCGTAAACTCACCAACTTTTATAAGCACACGTTCTCCTGTCCTTATCCATGTATTCGCCCTATAAACCGCCTCCATATCTCCTGTAAATGTAACACGTCCGTCCTCAACTTTTACATTCTCATATCCTAAACGCTTTATCTCACGTGACGTAAGGGATTCAAGTCCAAGCAAAGTAGGAACTACAATTTCAAATTCATCCATGTTTTTTCTTTCCTTTATATTTTAGTTGTTTTTTCTTCTTTTTCTTATCGTGATTGTGTCCGTTCTTTTTTTCTTTAAAACTCTTTAAAAGTTTTTTGTCTGCGTCCTTTTCAAGCACAAAATCAATCTGTCTAAGCATAATATCAGCTCTTGCTAAAACCACACGTACTTTATCACCTGTTTTATAAACCTTGCCTTTTCTTTTACCTACTAAAGATGCTGTACTCTCTTCATATATATAGTAGTCATCGGTCATATTTTCTGCACGAATTAATCCTTCAACTGAATTTTCAAGTTCCACAAACATACCGAAGCTCATTACATTTGCCACAACACCGTCAAAGCTATCACCAACAAAATTACGCATATATGCTGTTTTCATAAGGTCATCAACATCACGTTCCGTATGTTCTGCATTAACTTCGCACTCGCTTGACTGTATTGACGCTGCGGCAACATAGGATTTTAACAAACTGTTTTCTTCAAACTTTCCGTCTATAAAGTCCTTTAATATTCTGTGTATAGCTAAATCAGGATAACGTCTTATTGGTGAAGTAAAGTGGCAGTAATATTTTGCCGCCAAACCAAAATGTCCCATATTTTCTTCACTATACTTAGCTTTCATTAATGAATGAAGCATATTCATTGACACTATTCTTTCCTCTGGTGTTCCTTCAACTGCATCTAAAATATTTTGAAGTGCCTTTGGATGAATAGGATTGTCCTTATCAATCTTTCCTTTAAAGGATAATCCAAAATTCATAATAAATGAATTAAATGATGTTATCTTTTCAAGTGAAGGTGCTTCATGGTTTCTGTAAATAAAAGGAAGCTCTGACCAGTACGCATATTCTGCAACTGTTTCATTCGCACAAAGCATAAACTCCTCTATCATTTTATTTGAAACGCCTCTTATGTCTTTTTCAATGCTTACAGGTTCGCCATACTCATTTACTTTCACCTTTGTTTCAGGGAAATCAAAATTAATCGAACCTCTCTTAATTCTTTTATTACGCAGAATTGACGCAAGTTTTTCCATAATTTTTAATGTAGGAAGTAAATGTTTATATCGTTCGCATAAAATCTCGTCGTTATCTTCCAACATTTTATTTACATTATTATATGTCATTCTTTCCTTGGAATTAATGACCGTTTTTACAAGTCTATGCTCTACAACTTCCCCTTGAGGATTTATTTCCATAAAACAGCTTAAAGTCAGTCTGTCCACATTGGGGTTTAAACTGCATATACCATTTGATAATTTTTCAGGAAGCATAGGAATAACTCTGTCTGCAAGATACACGCTTGTACCTCTTTCGTATGCTTCAAGTTCGATAGCACTTCCATCGGTTACATACTCCGAAACATCTGCTATATGAACACCAAGTGTATAATTACCATCTTTCTCGTACGTTGCAGATACAGCATCATCAAAATCACGTGCATCATCTCCGTCTATGGTAAAAATAAGCATATCCCTTAAATCTTCACGACCGTCAAGCTGCGCTTCGGAAACATTTTCAGGAATTTTTGCAGTCTCTCTTAAAGTAGCTGAATCAAATTCCTGTTTTATTCCGTTTTCAAGTATGATTCCTTCAATACAGCTCTTTAACGACTCTTCACTGCCTAAAAGACTTAATACTTCGCCAATAACCTTGTGTCCGTCTTTATATTTTTTCGGTTCAAGCGCAACTCTGTCACCAACCTGAGCTTCCATAGATTTATCTATCGGAATTACAAATTTGGCATATATCTGTCTGTTATCAGCTTTTACAAATATATGTCCATCTTTTTTCTTATACACTACTCCTACAATAAGCCTGTTGGAACGCTCTAAAATTTTAATAACCTTTCCCTGCTTATGATTTCCGCCTTCGTATCCTGTATCAATTCTTATAAGGACTCTGTCACCGTTTAAAGCTGTACCCATATCATCACCTGACACAAATACATCCTCTTTGTCTTCCTCATCGCTTATCACAAATCCAAAATGACCTCTTGAATTGCAAACAAGTTTTCCGGCTAAAAGCTGTCCTTCATGCTCTATTGAAACATATCTTCCTTTTTTTGTTTCAACAATTTTACCTTCCATGCAAAGCTCATGAAGTATATTTCTTAATTCTTCCTCATCACTTTCTGGTACGTCAAGAACAATCATCATTTCCTGAAATTTAAGGGGCACATATTCATTAGAGTTAATATATGCAAAAATTTTTTCTTTTCTGTCCATAAATATTCTCCTGTTTTTACTTTACCAACACTTGTCCTTTATATTTTATTCTATAAACATACAACGTGTCAATACTCATTTTTAAGTAGTCTACACATTTGTCATATTATTGTTATTTATGACGTTTTGTTTAACCTTTTTGTAACGTTTTTGTTACATTATAGTAACACGATTTTTGTTGACTATAATAGTTTACCGCTGTATAATAACTTTATGCTATTTTATAATGGGTTTTTAATGAGCAAATAAAAGCCCTAAGGAAAGGAATGGAAAAGCAAATGAAAAAAAAGAGCATTGTTACTCTTTGTTTTGTCGTTGCACTTGCCATTATCCTAAACTATGTTGCTTTCATAGGATTTAACATAGCAGGATTTTCTTATGACGGTGCTTTCGGCGAAAAGGGTATCAAAAAAGGTATCGACCTTGCCGGTGGTTCAGTAATTACATTCCAGGCAAAAACAGATGCCCCAACAGAAGACCAAATGCAGGTCGTTGAATCAATTTTCCAAACTCGTATGACAAACGCAGGATATACAGAAGCTCGTATATCACAAGGCGAGGCAGGAAAAATCACAGTAGAAATCCCATCAGTTACAAATACTGACGAAGCGGCTAATCTACTTGGTAACGTTGCAAAACTTACATTTAATGATGCAGACGGCAACGTAGTTCTTGACGGTGCGACAGATATTAAGGACGCATCATACCAGTATGGACCGGTAGAACAAAACGGTTCTTCAATACCTTATGTTAAGGTAGAGTTTAATGCTGAAGCAAAGCAAAAGTTTGCAGATGCCACAAAGGCAGCTGCTGCACGTGCAAGTGAAGGTAAAAACTACATTTCAATCCAAATGGATGGTGAAGAAGTGTCAAGCCCAATGGTATCTGAAGAAATCAATTCTGACTCTTGCGTAATTTCAGGTAGCTTTACACCGGAAACAGCCGAAACTCTTGCTAACCAGATTAAATCAGGTCAGCTTCCGTTTGACCTTGAAGTTATATCAAAGGAAACTGTCGGTGCTGAGCTTGGTCCTAACGCTCTTAAAACAAGCTTAATTGCTGCTGCAATCGGTGTTATTCTTATTATGATATTCATGGTTGTCATGTACAGAATCCCAGGTCTTATAGCTGACATATCACTTCTTATATATGTTGGTCTTATAGGACTTGCTATGGGTGTATTCCATGTAAATCTTTCACTTTCAGGTATAGCCGGTATCGTTCTTTCCATTGGTATGGCGGTCGATGCAGACTGTATTATATTTGAAAGAATGAAAGAAGAACTAAGGGTAGGAAAAACAATCAGAGCTTCTGTTTCATCAGGTTTTGATAAGGCATTCTCTGCAATCCTTGACTCAAATGTAACTACTATAATTTCATGTATCGTTCTTTACATTTCAGGTATCGGTACAGTAACAGGATTTGCTACAACTCTTGGTATTGGTGTTGTTTTGAGTATGTTTACTGCTATCGTTATTACAAAGTTCCTTCTAAAGCAGCTTGTTAATATCGGTATAGAAAACAGAAGTCTTTTCTACAATGCAAAAGCTAAAAAAGGAGGTGCGGCAGAATAATGAAGGATTTAACTAAAAACAGATGGAAATTTGTGATTATTCCCGCACTAATTGTTGCAGTCGGAATTATTATGTATATAGTACACGGCGGATTTAACTTTGACGTTGAATTCATGGGCGGTGTAAGAATGCAGGTTAATATGCACACAGAGTTTGATAACAAAGAAGTTGCAGACCTTATTCAGGAAAACACAGTTGACACAGTAAACGCAACTGTACAGAAAGGCTCAACAAATGAAATTGCCGTTATCAAAACACCTCCTGTTGAAGATAGTGTAAGACAGGATATATTCAACGCGATCAAGGATAAGTACTCACTTTCAGATGAAGACCTTGTATCAGTTTCATCTGCATCAGCAAGTTTTGGTCTTGAGGTACAGAGAAAAGCTCTTATGTACACACTTCTTGCAATAGTATGTATCCTTATCTACATCGCTATTAGATTTGAATGGAGAAGTGCTGTAACGGCGGTTATTGCTCTTGCTATAAACGTACTTGTTATGGCAGCTGTTTACACTATAACAAATATACCGCTTAACACAACTTTTATTGCAGCGATGCTTACGGTAGTCGGTTACTCCATCAATAATACAATCGTTATCTTCGATAGAATTCGTGAGAATATGAAGTTCAGAAAGAAGAACGAATCTGTTTCAGAACTTGTAAACAGAAGTATCTTTGAAACATTAGGACGTACAATCAACTCAACTATAACAACACTTATTACAATCGTCCTTATTTATATTCTTGGCGTATCAACAATCAGAGATTTCGCACTTCCTCTTATTGTTGGTATTATCGCCGGTGCTTATACTTCAATATTTATTGCAAGTACATTCTGGGCATCTTGGAGAGAGTCAAGCATGCAAGCTAAAGCTGAAGCTGCAGCTCAAAGACGTTCAAACAAAAAGAACTAATATAAAAAAAACCGCCTCTTGCTCAAGGCGGTTTTTTATTACATTTTTGCAGCCATAGCTGCCCCAACAATACCTGCATCATTAAATAATTTTGCAATTTGTATTTTTGTTTTCGGCATAAATTTATTAAAATCATTTTTGTAACAAAATTCCTTTACAGGATTTAATAATGTATCCCCTTCTTTACTTATTCCTCCGCCTATTACAATTATTTCAGGCTGGAATATATTCATAAGACTTGTAATACCTTCTGCTACATATTTAAGGTAATTATCACGGACTTCGATAGCTGCTTTATCTCCTTTATCAGCACATTCAAATGCTGTTCTGCCGCTGATATGACCATGCTCCTTTACCCATTCGCTCATCATTGTTTCAGGACATTTTTTTATCATATCTTCCGTTTGTTTTTTTAACGCTGTCACAGACGCATAACATTCATAACAGCCTTTTTTTCCGCAAGTACACTGTTCACCGTCCATCATAACAGTAATATGACCAACTTCTGCACCTGCATTATTAAATCCACGGTATATTTTCTTATTTAGAATTATTCCTCCGCCAACACCTGTACCAAGTGTGACAAGCAAAAAGCTGTCAGCATCATGACCACATACAATATATTCGCCGTAAGCCGCTGCATTTGCGTCATTTTCCATATTTATAGGTACATTAAAGTATTTACCCAACTCATCAGCCATAGGTACCTTCACCATATCAAGATTACCTGCAAAAACAACTACTCCGTTTTCACGGTCAACAGTGCCTGGACTTCCAATTCCGATCGCTTTTATATCCTCTGCACTTAATCCTATATCTGACATAACATCATGTATCGTGTCTGCCATTTCTTTTACTATCGCCTTATATCCTCTTTTACTTTCTGTCGGAAAAGATTTTTTCGCAAGTATATTACCTTTTTCATCAACGCAGCCTATTGCTACATTTGTTCCTCCCAGATCAATTCCTATATACATATTCAGCCTCCTATGCTTTTAATTACTAATACTTTTAACAGATATATTTTATACCCAAGTATTTATAAATTGTCCTGCTATGTCTATAATTATATCACATATTTTTATTTTTTCAAATAGCATATTATTGAAAGTTTTATATATAAAAAAGGAGAAAACATTAGTTTTCTCCTTTTTGCCTGGTTATTTTCATATTTTCAATTACAATATCTCTTGCTTTTACAGCATCTTCTTTAGTTGCTTCCGGTGTATCTCCTAATGGATATTCCATACCTAATTCTTTATATTTCGGCTTTGCCATTGAATGATACGGAAGTATATCAAGAGCTTGAATATTTCTATACTTTCCTAAATATCTGCCCAGTCTTGCAAGATATTCTTCATTCAAGGTGATTCCCGGAACAATAACATGACGAATCCATACCGGTTTCTTTTTTTCTGCAAGGTAATCAAGATATTCAAAAATTCTGTCATTTTTGTGACCTGTAAGCTTCACATGCTCATCATTATCTATATGTTTTATGTCAAGCATAACTAAATCACACACTTCAGTTAATTTATCAAAATTTCCGATGGCTTCTTTTGAAAACATAATTCCTGATGTATCAAGACAAGTATGAATACCTTTTTCTTTCGCCTTAGAAAACAATTCCGTAAGGAACTCAATCTGCATAAGCGGTTCTCCGCCTGTTGCTGTTATTCCGCCATTTCTGTAAAAACTTTTATTGGCCTCATACTCTGCTAAAATTTCTTCAACTGTCATATCCTTACCGCCTGTCATATTCCAAGTGTCAGGATTGTGACAATACAGACACCTCATAGGACAGCCCTTAAAGAATACTACTAATCTTATACCCAGTCCGTCTACCGTACCAAAAGATTCAACATAGTGAATATGCCCTATCATATACTGCCGTGGAATGTACGGCTTATAACGTCATCCTGCTGTTCCTTTGTAAGCTTTATAAAGTTTACAGCGTAACCTGATACTCTTACTGTAAGCTGAGGATACTTTTCAGGATGCTTCTGTGCATCAAGAAGTGTTTCTCTTGTAAATACATTAACATTTAGATGATGTCCGCCCTTTTCAGCGTATGCGTCTAATAAATTTACTAAATTTTCTACCTGTTGTGTTGCCATAATAAATTACCTCCCTAAATTAATCTATATTGTCTTCGCAGCAACCTTGATCAAGGTCAACTGCAAGATCTCCCATAAATACCTGATCATCTTTACCAAGTGCTCCAGGAATAATTGAGAAAGTATTTGAAATACCGTCCTGTGCATCCTTAAATGGAAGCTTTGCAACAGATGACAATGATGCAACCGCACCATGTGTATCACGACCGTGCATTGGGTTAGCTCCAGGTGCTAGAGGCACTCCAGCCTTTCTTCCGTCAGGTGTGTTACCTGTTTTCTTTCCGTATACTACGTTTGATGTTATTGTAAGAATTGACATTGTCGGTATACTGTCACGATATGTGTGATGTTTTCTAATTTTATTCATGAATGTTTCAACAATCTGTGTTGCAATGCTGTCAACTCTATCGTCATTATTTCCGTATTTCGGGAAATCACCCTCAACTTCATAATCAACCACAATACCTTCTTCATTTCTTATGCACTTAACCTTTGCATACTTAATGGCACTTAGTGAGTCAGCAACTACTGAAAGACCGGCTATACCCGTTGCAAAATATCTCTTTACTTCTCTGTCATGAAGAGCCATCTGAAGTTTTTCATAGCAATACTTATCGTGCATATAGTGAATAACATTCAATGTATTTACATACAAACCTGCAAGCCATTCCATCATGTCATCATACTTTTGCATAACATCATCAAAATCAAGATAATCACCTTCAACTGCACGGTACTTAGGTCCAACTTGAACGCCAAGTCTTTCGTCAACACCGCCGTTGATAGCATACAATAGACATTTAGCAAGGTTAGCTCTTGCACCGAAAAACTGCATTTCCTTACCTACTCTCATTGATGATACACAGCAAGCAATAGCGTAGTCATCGCCATGTGTAACTCTCATAAGATCGTCATTTTCATACTGTATTGAAGATGTCTTGATTGACATTTCAGCACAAAATTCCTTAAAGTTCTGAGGAAGTCTTGTTGACCATAAAACTGTCATGTTTGGTTCTGGTGCAGTACCAAGATTTTCCAAAGTATGAAGGTATCTAAATGAGTTCTTTGTCACCATGTGTCTGCCGTCAATACCTACACCGCCTATTGATTCTGTTACCCAAGTCGGGTCACCTGAGAATAGCTCGTTATATTCCGGAGTTCTTGCGAACTTAACAAGTCTTAGCTTCATAATGAAGTGGTCAATATATTCCTGAGCTTCTTCTTCTGTGATTACACCGTTAGCTAAATCACGTTCAATATAAATATCAAGGAATGTTGATGTTCTTCCCAAGCTCATTGCTGCACCGTTTTGCTCTTTAACAGCAGCAAGGTAACCAAAGTACAACCACTGAATTGCTTCCTTAGCGTTCTTTGCCGGCTTTGAAATATCATAGCCGTAAATATTACCCAATTCCTTTAATTCTTCAAGTGCACGAAGCTGCTCAGCAAGTTCTTCACGAAGTCTTATTGTCTTTGATGTCATTCTTACAAGTGAAGTTGCAAGCTGCTGCTTCTTATCTTCAATAAGGAAGTCAATACCGTAAAGTGCTACTCTTCTGTAGTCACCTATAATTCTTCCTCTTCCGTATGCGTCCGGTAAACCTGTAATAATTGCTGCATGTCTTGCAGCTTTCATTTCCGGTGTGTAAACATCAAATACACCCTGGTTATGAGTCTTTCTGTATTTTGTAAATATATCTACAACCTCAGGATCAACTTCATATCCATTTTGATGACAAGCATTTTGTGCCATTCTTATACCACCAAAAGGTTGAAGTGAACGCTTGAAAGGTTTATCTGTCTGAAAACCTACAATCTTTTCAAGGTCTTTATCAAGGTAGCCTGCACCGTGTGATGTAACAGTCGATACAATCTTTGTATCCATATCAAGCACACCGCCGGCTTCTCTTTCTTTCTTAGAAAGATCCATTACCATATCCCAAAGCTTCTTTGTTGCATCTGTTGCAGGTGCAAGGAAATCACCATTGCCATCATAAGGTGTGTAATTTCTTTGGATAAAGTCTCTTACGTCAACAGATTTTGTCCATTTTCCTTCGTTAAAACCTACCCATTCTTCTTTTTGTACATTTGCCATTATAATTCCTCCTGTTTATCGTTATCATACGACATATAGAAATACAGGTTAGATGTTGCTAACCTTACACATATATATTATCATTTTTACAGTATATTGTCAACACTGTTACATAAAATAAAAGTCGTGTTTTTTTACAAAAAGAAACACTGAAAACAGTGTTAAAACAGCACTTTTAATATATTATACAAATTTGGTATATTTTTCTTTATATTCTATTGCATTTAGGAAAAAAATATGATACGATAATAGTGTATTTTTATCTTCGCTTTCTTTTCATATACATAGCTGTTTTTAAAAGATAATCTCTATTATTAAGCTTAGGGTTTATTATTACTTCTTCAAGCAATTTTCGAAGCGTGTCACCAATTTCTCTTCCCGGTCTATACCCCACTTTAATCAGATCTTTTCCGTTTACAGTCAAGTGCGATACCAAATATGGCTGACGTTCAGCAAGTATCTCTTTGTAAATTCTATACGCATTTTCTATACGTTCCTTCTTTTCCGGAAAATGTATAGGATTTTTCGCCATATTGTCAGCAAGTTGAAGAGTTATAAGTTTTTCAAACAAAACCTCTCCCGTACGTGACATCATTCGCTTAACAGCCGGAAGTGTTGGTTCTACACGTACATCGTGATTTTCAACCAAAACAGAAACATCACGTATTGTATCATTATCCATTCTAAGTCTATGCATTAGATCTACTGCAATTCTGCAACTTTCTCTATGGTGTCCGTAAAAATGTATTATCCCGTTTTGATCTGTACTTGAGCAGCACGGTTTTCCTACATCATGCATTAATGCTGACCACCTCAATACCAAATCAGACTGAGTACCTTTAACTGTATGCATAATATGCTCACCAACATCATATATATGGTACTTATTTTTTTGAGGTTCTCCAAAACATCTGTCAAGCTCAGGCATTATGTATTTTAATAAATCACACTCATGTAATTTACGTATATAATCCGGATTTTCAGAAAGTAAAATTTTATTTATCTCTTCAAGTATGCGTTCATTACTTACTTTTTTTATGAGAATGGCACATTTTTTAATTGCATCCCATGTCTTATCTTCTATTCTAAAAGACAAAACAGCACTAAACCTTACAGCACGGAGCATACGCAGGGCATCTTCCTCAAAACGCTTCTGCGGCTGACCGACACATCTTATTATACCTGCCTTAATATCCTCAACACCGCCAAAATAATCTAAAAGCCCATCTTTTGGGCTATACATCATTGCATTAATAGTAAAATCACGTCTTCTGCAATCTTCTTCTGCGTCATTTACAAACTGTACGTGTTCAGGATGGCGTCCGTCTGTGTATATTCCGTCACGTCGAAATGTTGTTATTTCATATCCAATCTTATTTTCTACAACGGTAACAGTTCCATGTTTTATGCCCGTTTCAATCGTATGTTTAAAAATAGCTTTTACTTCCTCAGGATTTGCACTTGTGGCAATATCATAATCATGGGGAAATTTTCCCATAACAGCATCTCTTACCGCACCGCCGGCAACATACGCTGAAAAACCCGCCTCATTAAGTCGAGTTAATATATTTAATACACTTTCAGGCAGTTTTATTTCCATATTCATCTCCCCATTACTATTAGTCTGTATATTGTATATATCTGTTTTAAATTAAATTATATATCCTATATATTGTAGCTGTCAATAGGTTTTATTTCAATGTAAATTTAATGTAACATATACAAAAAACAGCAGAATAAAGCATTCCTTACTTTTACAAATTTTTAGCAAAATCATTAACCGTATTACGTCCTTTTTCATTGACTTTTTTCTAAAAATGGTGTAATATTTATTATATAAATTAAGTATTTATCAAAGGAGAATTTCTATGGAACGAAATACCGATACAAGACAAATGAAATACGAAGCTCTAAGAGCCGTAGCAGAACTTGCTTTTGACAAAAAGCTTGACGATGAACATATTGATAATATACCTTTCAAAATCATACCGACAGCAACTCCGAGATTTCGCTGCTGCGTATATAAAGAAAGAGAAATTATAAGACAACGTGTACGTCTTGCAATGGGCAAATCTCCACTACCGGTACATAACGTTGAACATATTGAAGTGAAAAACAATACAATCCAAGTTATACCGGCTGCATGCGAAGGCTGCCCAATTAATCGTTTCCAAGTTACAGAAAACTGTCAAAAATGTATGGCAAAATCATGCCAAAGTGCATGTGCTTTCGGTGCTATATCAATTACCGGCCGTGGTGCCTACATTGACCAAACAAAATGCCGTGAATGCGGAAAGTGTGCAGAAGCCTGTCCATACCACGCTATAGCTGACCTTATGCGTCCATGTAAGCGTAGCTGTGACGTCGGTGCTATAACAATCGGTTTAGACAAACTTGCTACTATTGATGATAATAAGTGTGTAAGCTGCGGTCACTGTGCAGCTGCCTGTCCGTTTGGTGCTATTTCAGATATGTCACAAATTACAGAAATAATCTCTAAAATTAACGATGAAAACACAAAAGTCATCGCTATTCCTGCTCCTGCCGTAGAAGGACAATTCGGTCCTGAAGCTACTATCGGACGTATGATTACAGCTCTTAAAGAACTTGGTTTTACTGATGTAGTGGAGGTTGCTTTAGGTGCTGATGCTGTCTCATATAACGAAGCAAAGGAACTTATCGAAAACCACGAAAAAGGCGAAAAAATGACAACTTCATGTTGTCCGGCATTTGTAACTCTTATCAGAAAACATTATCCAAAACTTATTGATAAAATGTCAAATACAGTTTCTCCTATGGTTGCAACAGTACGTTGGATAAGAGAAAATATGCCAGGTGCGTATATTGTATTTATCGGACCTTGTATGGCAAAGAAAGAAGAAGCTAAGTTCGGCGTTGAAGGAAGTCCTGACGCTGTTATGACATTCGAAGAACTAAATGCGTTATTCGATGCACGAAGAATTAATCCGGAAAACTGTGTTGAAGCTCCTACAGAAGCTACTTCATACGGCAGACGTTTTTCAGGTGCAGGCGGTGTAACTGAAGCTGTTATGAAAGCCGTACAGGAACTTGGCTGTACTGATCCTATTAAGGCAAAGGGATGCAGTGGTCTTAAAGAATGTAAGCTTGCTCTTGCTATGCTAAATGTTAATAAACTTCCTGAAGATATTGTTGAAGGTATGGCATGTGAGGGAGGCTGCATTGCCGGTCCAGGTTCAATAGCATCACTTCAGCAGCTTAGACAAGCAAGAATGAAAAAAATCAAAGGTAAAGAAGGCGACAATATCACTGAAATGCTTACAGATCATGACTTCATGAAAGTTGATATGGAACGCACACACGAACCTGCTGATGCTTAAAAACTATTTACGTATATAAACAAAGGAGATAAAATCACTTGATTTTATCTCCTTTATATTTGTTTTGAGCATATTTTTAGTAATTTAATGTTGATAAACAGCGTAATTTATGATAAAATAGAAATATATTGACATTAGTTTGATAAAGGAGTTAAATCATGGAAAACGTAAGAAGAATTTATGTTGAGAAAAAAGACGGATTTGACGTAGAGGCAAAGGGTATTCTTTCCGATTTAAGAGAAAACCTTTCTATGAAAGGACTTGAAAGTGTCAGAATCATTAACAGATATGACGTTTCAGGTATAAGCGACGAAGAATATCAAAAGGCAAGAAATTTGATTTTTTCAGAGCCCCCCGTTGATAACGCTTATGATGAAGAAATAGAAATAAACGAAGGCAGAGTATTTGCCATTGAATTTCTTCCAGGTCAATTCGACCAAAGAGCTGCTTCCGCAGAAGAGTGTATATCAATCCTTACTCAAAAGGAACGTCCTACTGTAAGAAGTGCAAAAGTATATGTTCTTACAGGAAATGTATCTGATGAAGAATTTGAAGCTGTAAAAAAGTATATTATAAATCCCGTTGAGGCAAGAGAAGCAAGTCTTGAAAAACCTCAAAATCTTAAAATGGAAACAGTTGTTCCTGAAGATGTTAAAACTGTCGATGGCTTTATTGACATGGATAAATCACAAATGGAGAAATTTCTTGGTGAAATGGGATTTGCCATGGATATGGACGATCTTGCATTCTGTCAGAAATACTTTAAAGATACTGAAAAGCGTAACCCAACTGTAACAGAAATGCGTATGATTGACACATACTGGTCAGATCACTGCCGTCATACAACGTTTTCCACTAAAATAAATGATGTTAAGATAAACGACGGCAAATATGCTGATGTTATCAAAGATGCATACGAAGAATACAAGAGTGCAAAAAAGGATTTGTATGCTCCTGACAGAGATACATGCCTTATGAATATGGCTACTATTATTGTAAAGCAATTGAAGAAAAAGGGACTTTTAAAAGAAATAGACGAATCTGAAGAAATTAACGCTTGTTCTATTGTTGTAGATGTTGACGTTAACGGTAAAGATGAACCATGGCTTATCATGTTCAAAAACGAAACACACAATCACCCAACTGAAATAGAACCGTTCGGCGGTGCTGCAACCTGTCTTGGCGGTGCTATTCGTGACCCGCTTTCAGGAAGAAGCTACGTTTACCAAGCAATGCGTGTAACAGGCAGCGGTGACCCACGTGTTTCACTTAAAGACACTCATGCCGGTAAACTAATGCAGAGAAAGATTACAACAGGTGCATCTGCCGGTTACAGCTCATACGGAAACCAAATAGGTCTTGCAACAGGTCAAGTTCAGGAAATCTACCACGAAGGCTATGTTGCAAAAAGAATGGAAATCGGTGCCGTTATCGGTGCAGCTCCTAAAAAGAATGTAATTCGTGAAGTACCTTCAAAGGGCGATGTAATTATCCTGCTTGGCGGAAGAACAGGACGTGACGGTATAGGCGGTGCAACAGGTTCTTCAAAGGCTCACACTGAAGAAAGCGTTGTGACATGCGGAAGTGAAGTTCAAAAGGGTAATCCACCTGTTGAAAGAAAAATTCAAAGACTTTTCAGAAATGAAAAAGTTACAACTCTTATCAAACGTTGTAATGACTTTGGTGCAGGCGGTGTAAGTGTTGCTATCGGTGAGCTTGCAGACGGTCTTGTAATCGACCTTGACAGTGTTCCAAAAAAATACGAAGGTCTTGACGGTACTGAACTTGCAATCAGCGAATCTCAAGAAAGAATGGCTGTTGTTGTAAGAAGCGAAGACGCTGATAAGTTTATTGAATATTCAAATGAAGAAAACCTTGAAGCAACAAAAGTTGCTGTTGTTACTGATGAAAACAGACTTGTTATGAACTGGAGAGGTAAGACAATTTGTGATATTTCAAGAGATTTTCTTAATACAAACGGTGCTACAAAAAATACTGACATTGAAGTTGTACTTCCTGATGAAAATAAAAACTTCTTTAACAGAGAATCTGTTTCAAATGTAAAGACTAAGTGGATGGAAACACTTTCAAACCTTAATGTATGCTCACAAAAAGGTCTTTGCGAAAAGTTTGACAGCACAATCGGTGCAAATACAGTTCTTATGCCATTCGGTGGTAAATACCAGCTTACACCTTCTGAAGGTATGGCTTGTAAAGTACCTGTACTTGGCGGCGAAACAAACACTGCAACAGTTATGACATTCGGCTACAATCCTGATTTATCAAGCTGGAGCCAGTATCACGGTTCTACTTACGCAATAATAGAATCAGTTTCTAAGGCAGTAGCTTTGGGAGCAGATTATAAAAAGATTTACCTAACATTCCAGGAATATTTTGAAAGACTTGGTAATGATCCAAAACGTTGGGGTAAACCTTTCGCTTCACTTCTTGGTGCATATAAGACACAGCTTGAGCTTGGAATTGCTGCAATCGGCGGTAAGGACTCAATGAGCGGAAGCTTTAACGACTTAGATGTTCCCCCTACCCTTACATCTTTTGCTGTTGCACCTGTAAAGGCGGACAAAGTTATTTCACAGGAAATTAAAAAGTCAGGTTCAAAACTTGTTATGTTCACAGTAGAACGTGATGAAAACGACTTACCTAAATTTGACGAGCTTAAGAAGATGTATGACAAAGTTCATCAGCTTATTTCGGACGGAAAAGTTCTTTCATCAAGCGTTGTAAAGGGCTTTGGTCTTGTTGAAACAATTTCAAAAATGGCATTTGGTAATATGATTGGTGTTGAATTTGACGCATCAGTTACTAATGATATGCTGTTCTATGCACCATTTGGTTCTATAGTTCTTGAAGTTGAAGACGATATTGACGGTGCTGTTACAATAGGTGTAACAGGCGGAAATTCTTTCAAAGTTTCAGGAGTTGAAATTTCTCTTGATGAAGCAGTTAGTCAATGGAAAGCACCACTTGAAAAGGTATTCCCTACAAAGGCAGGTAATTTCACTGAAGAACCCGAAACTTACAGCTATGATAAGAGAAATATTACTGTTGCTACCGAAAAATTCGCAAAACCAAGAATATTTATCCCTGTATTCCCAGGTACAAACTGCGAATACGACACTGCTAAAGCTTTTGAAAATGCAGGCGGTGTAGCAGATGTATTTGTTATAAGAAACCTTACAGGCGATGATGTTGCTTACTCAATGAGAGAAATGGAAAAACGCATTAATAATTCTCAAATTGTTATGATTCCGGGTGGTTTCTCAGGAGGTGACGAACCTGAAGGTTCAGGTAAGTTTATCGCAACAGCATTTAGAAATCCACTTGTTAAAGATGCTGTTATGAATATGCTTAAAAACCGTGATGGTTTGATGCTTGGTATATGTAACGGTTTCCAGGCACTTATAAAACTTGGACTTGTACCATACGGCGAAATAAGAGATTTAGACGATAATTCTCCAACTCTAACATTTAACACAATAGGCAGACACGTTTCATGTATGGCAAGAACAAGAATCGCTTCAAACAAGTCACCATGGCTTTCAAATGTAAATACAGGCGATGTTCATACAATAGCTCTATCACACGGAGAAGGTCGTTTTATTGCTTCTAAAGAGCAAATTGCTAAGCTTGCAAAGAACGGTCAGATTGCAACACAGTATGTTAACCTTGAAAACAAAGCTACTTACGATATAGATTGGAATCCTAACGGTTCTGTTTCCGCTATCGAAGGTATAACAAGCCCTGACGGCAGAGTTCTCGGTAAAATGGGACACAGTGAGCGTATAGGAAACAATGTAGCATTTAATGTTCCTGGCGTCAAAGACCAAAAACTATTTGAAGCCGGAGTTAAATACTTTAAATAACAAACCAAACAGGCTGCAACATAGTGTGCAGCCTGTTTTAAAATAGAGAAAGGTGTTATTTTATGAGACCAAGAATCGGTGTCGTATTTCCTCAAATAACAGACGAGGATATAAAAGATATAGAAATCGAAAAAATAAGTGTTTCAAAAAACAGGAGAAAACTGAAAATTATTCTCGGTAATGAAGTATCATTATTTCAGATTACCAAAATAGAAAATCAAGTAAAATCAGCATGCAGATTATCTGAGGTAATTGTTAATATAGACAAGAAAAAAAACACACCCGAAAACAACGTAATGATTTACGAACTTGAACCCGGACAGACCGTAGATGAATTGGCAGGTTATTCAGGTCCTAAAATTACCGGTAAAGCAAATGTAACTGAAATGCTGTACGGCAGACCTATAAAAGACGATATAATTTCAATCCACAGCATTAACGACAATTCCGGACGTGTCACGATTTCAGGTAAAGTTTTTTTGGTAGACGAAAGAGAAATCACTTCAAAAAAGACAGGAAAAGTATTTCATCTTATTTCTATGGACATTACAGACAACAAAGACTCAATAACAGCTAAAATGTTCGTAAATAAAACAGAAGATGATGCACCCTTTTCAAAACTTTTCGGCACACTGAAAAAAGGTGTTAAAGGAGGCGGTATATACGTAGTCGCACGAGGCAAAGCACAATTTGACCAATACGCCGGCGAAACTATTATAATGATAAATGACATTGCTCAAATAGAAAAACCACCTGTAAGGCAAGATAAATCAGAAAATAAACGTGTTGAATTACATCTTCATACTCAGATGTCAGCTATGGACGCCGTTTCATCTGTACAGGATTTAATAAACAGAGCTGTTTACTGGGGCCATAAGGCAATAGCTGTTACCGACCACGGTGTTGTTCAGTCATTCCCTGACGCTATGAAAGCCTCTGATTTTAACGAAAAAATTAAAGTTATTTATGGTGTTGAAGGTTATTTGGTTGACGACAGTCAGTTAATTGTTTATAACCCCCATGAACAGACTGTTGATTCACCTTTCGTTGTATTTGATATAGAAACAACAGGTCTAAGTAACGAAACAGAAGAAATAACAGAAATCGGTGCTGTTAAAGTGGTAAACGGTGAAATTGTAGATAAGTGGTCTACATTTGTAAATCCCGGAAAACCAATTCCCCCAAAAATTGTTGAACTTACTAACATTACAGATGATATGGTAAAGGATGCCCCTAAAATAAACGAAATTTTAGGTGACTTTTTTGAGTTTTGCAAAGGTTGTGTTCTTGTCGCTCATAATGCCTCCTTTGATATTGGCTTTATAAAAAAAGCTGCACAGCGTTATGACATTAATTTTGACTTTTGCTACCTTGATACTCTTATACTTGCACGCTGTATGTATCCAAACTTACCTAATTTCAGGCTTGATACTCTTACAAAGCATCTTCATGTTATATTGGAAAATCACCACAGGGCAGTTGATGATGCAAAGGCAACGGCAGATGTTTTTGTAAAAATGCTTGAACAGCTTAAATCGGAAGATAAAATACATCTTAATACATTTAATGATGTGTTTGATATACGCAGCAGTGCAAAGAAAAACAGAGCATATCACATAATTATACTTGCAAAAAACCAAACAGGTCTGAGAAATATATATGAGCTTGTATCACAATCACATCTTAACTATTTCTTTAGAACTCCAAGAATACCGAAAAGTCTGCTTATGGAGAAACGTGAAGGACTTATTTTAGGTTCTGCCTGCGAAGCCGGTGAAGTTTTCAGAGCTATAATTGACGGATGCAGTGATGAACAGCTAAAGGATATAGTTGAATTTTATGATTACCTCGAAATTCAGCCCATCGGTAATAATGCTTATATGAAAACCGACCCACGTCATCCAATGGTAAATAACGGCGAGGATTTAAAAAATCTTAACAGAAGAATTGTATCCTTAGGAGAAAAGTATAATAAACCAGTAGTGGCTACCTGTGACGTACATTTTATGGACATGGAGGGTGCTGATTACAGAAAAATTCTTATGAACTCAAAGGGTTTCTCTGATGCTGATAATCAAGCACCTCTATATTTCCGTACAACAGATGAAATGCTCAAGGAATTTGAGTATTTAGGCAAAGAGAAAGCAGAGGAAGTTGTTATCACAAACACAAATCTTATTGCTGATATGATTGGAAACGTACGGCCTATACCTAAAAAGAAGTGCCCTCCTGTAATTCCGGGAGCAAAGGAAGACATAGTAAACGACTCAATGAATCGTGCTAAAGAAATATACGGCGATCCCCTACCCCAGATTGTTAAAGACAGACTTGATAAGGAACTTTACTCTATTACTACCTACGGATTTTCCGTTATGTATAAAATAGCCCAGGAACTTGTTAGAAAATCCCTTTCTGACGGTTATCTTGTTGGTTCAAGAGGTTCGGTAGGTTCATCTTTTGTGGCGTTTTTGTCGGATATTACAGAGGTAAATTCACTGCAAGGCCATTATGTATGCCCTAAATGTAAAAATGTTGAATTTATTGAATCTGAAATCGGTCTTTCGGGATGTGACCTTCCCGATAAAGTGTGTCCTAAATGCGGTACTCAGTACAAAAAAGATGGACACGATATTCCTTTTGAAACATTCCTCGGTTTTAAAGGTGACAAAGAACCAGATATAGACCTTAATTTCTCCGGTGTTTATCAGCCCGTTATCCATAAATATACCGAAACATATTTCGGTCAGGGAAAGGTGTTCAGAGCCGGTACAATAGGTACAGTTGCAGAAAAAAAAGCATTTGGATATGTAAAAAAATACTGTGAAGAAAGAGGCATTAAAATGCGTAACGCCGAAATGAACAGACTTGCAAAGGGCTGTGAAGGTGTTAAACGCACTTCCGGTCAACACCCTGGCGGTATTATAGTTGTACCATTTGAAAATGATATACATGAATTTTGTCCTGTACAGCACCCTGCTGATGACCCTAACTCCGATATAATTACAACACACTTTGATTATCACAAGATTGACCAAAACCTTTTAAAACTTGACGAACTTGGTCACGATGACCCTACCGTTATACGCATGCTCGAGGACATAACAGGCATAAAAGCTAAGGACATTCCTATTGGCGACCCCGAAACAATGAGTTTATTTACATCAAACAAAGCATTAAAGCTATTACCGGGTAAAGATATAGGTACAAAACTCGGTACCTACGGCATACCGGAGTTTGGTACGAAATTTGTACGTCAAATGCTTGAGGATACCAAACCTACAACCTTCTCGGAGCTTGCAAGAATTTCAGGTTTATCCCACGGTACTGACGTATGGCTTGGCAATGCACAGGAACTTATTCGTGAAGGTAAATGTGATCTTTCACATTCTATTTGTGCCCGTGATGATATTATGATTTATCTTATAGCCTGCGGCGTTGAAGAAGAACACTCATTTAAGATAATGGAAATGGTGCGTAAAGGTAAGGGACTTACACCGGAATATGAACAGGAAATGCGTGATAATAATGTACCTGACTGGTACATTGATTCCTGTAAAAAAATTAAATACATGTTCCCCAAGGCTCATGCTGTTGCCTATGTAATGTCAGCGTTTAGAATAGCGTACTTTAAGGTACATTACCCTGAAGCATTCTATATAACGTACTTTTCAGTACGTGCCGATGATTTTGACGCATCAATAATGGCACAGGGTGAAGAAAAAGCACGCCTTGCACTAAAAGAAGTTATGGACAAGAAAAAAGACGGCACAGCCTCACCTAAAGAGGAAAACCTTATACCTATACTTGAAATATGTATCGAAATGTATTCACGAGGTATAAACTTCGTGCCTGTTGATCTTTACAAATCTCATGCCACTAACTTTTTACAAACTGAAGACGGTATTTTGCCGCCTCTCAGTGCCCTTCCCGGTCTTAGTGAAAACGATGCTATCAGCATAACAAAAGAGCGAAAGAACGGCGAATTTCATAATGTGGAAGATTTAAGGCTCCGCACAGGAATAGGTAAAAACCCTCTTAATATTCTTGAAGAAAACGGTTGCTTTGACGAATTACCCGATGCAGATCAAGTTTCACTGTTCGATTAAATATTAATATATCTTAACTTCATTCTTGACATATGTCATAAACAGTAGTATAATAAACTCATAAATGACATATGTCATAAATGCCAGGAGGTGAACTTAATGCCAAGACCCGTTAAATGTCGCAAAGTATGCCGTTTACCTAAAAATGACGTATTTGGTCCGGAAAATCCAAATCTCCAAGATGTAATTATAATGAGCGTCGAAGAATATGAAACGATTAGACTTATTGATTATGAGAATTTTACGCAGGAACAATGCAGCGTATATATGGGAATAGCAAGGACAACAGTTCAGCAGCTTTACAATAATGCAAGAAAAAAAATATCTGTATCCCTTGTTGATGGTGTTCGCCTCAAAATTGAAGGCGGCAATTACAGACTTTGTGATGATTCACAAAATCAATGTCACTGCCGCAGATGTCATAAACACAAACAAAATGAAAGAGGAGATATATAATGAAAATTGCAGTTACATACGAAAACGGACAAATTTACCAACATTTTGGTCACACTTCACAGTTTAAGATTTATAACGTAGAAAACAATACTATTACAGAATCTGTTGTAATTGACACAATGGGCAGCGGACATGGTGCTTTAGCCGGGTTTCTTCAAGCTAACGGTGTGGATACACTTATCTGCGGCGGTATTGGTACAGGTGCAATAAATGCCCTTAATCAAGCAGATATTAAATTATATGGCGGTGTAAGCGGAAATGCTGACGATGCAGTAAATGCACTGATGAATAATACACTGATATTTAATCCCAATGTACATTGTTCTCACCACGACCACGGCTCTCACGGACATAATTGCGGTGAACACGGCTGCGGTCACGGTAATTGCGAAAATCATTAATCTACACATATAAAAATGCTTTTATGTAGAAAAATTACTATTTATGATTATAGTATGAGGTATCCCCTACATCATTACATCATAAATAATATTTCTCAATACATAGAAGCATTTTTATTTATGCACTTAAAATTTGCAAACAAAAAAGCTGGTATAAAAACCAGCTTTTGGCTGCGGAATCAGGATTCGAACCCGAACAGAGTGAGTCAGAGTCACTAGTGCTACCCTTACACAATTCCGCAATATCTTACCAACAAAATATATAATACCATATATTTTCTTATTTGTCAATACCTTTTTTTATTTTTTTAAAAGATATTGATAAATATTATCAAATATGTTAGAATATATATTACTAATAAAGAATATTGGTGCGAGGGACCGGACTTGAACCGGCACGGTTAAACCACACGCCCCTCAAACGTGCGCGTCTGCCTATTCCGCC